>JBJTOY010000027.1:0-40764 GCA_046074845.1 Actinomycetes bacterium
CCTCGGCGCCGCGGCCCGGGCGCGCGGCACCGTGCTCTACACGATCGAACACCACCGGGGCTCCGAGGAGAAACAGGCCGGTTGGGAGCACCACGACCCGGAGGTCGTCGACCCGGAGAACGGCCGCATGGACACCCTCCCGTACTTCCGGCGCACGATCGAGGCGGCCGGACTCGAGGGCGCCGTCGTCGCGGTCATCGGCGACTCGCCGACGGTCGGCGCGCACTGGGCGACACCGGTCGGGTTCCTGTTCATCGACGGCGGCCACGCCGAGGATGTCGCCATGGCCGACTACGAGATGTGGTCGCACCGGGTGCTGTCCGGCGGGGTGCTCGCGATCCACGACTGCTTCGAGGATCCGGCCCGAGGCGGCCAGGCCCCCTTCCATGTGTGGCAGCGCGCCGTGAGCGAGGGCTTCCAACCGGTGTCGACCACCGGCAGCCTCCGCGTCCTCCGGAAGCCCTGACGGAGCGCCTGGGCGTGCCGATCGCGTACGAACCGACGTGGGACTCCGTGCGGCAGCACCCGTTGCCCGACTGGTACGACGACGCGAAATTGGGCGTGTTCATCCACTGGGGCCTGTACTCGGTGCCCGGGTGGGCCCCGCAGGTGCCCGACATCCAGACGATGCTCGTCGAGGACGGTCCGGCGCGCATGCTGAGCCACAACCCGTACGCGGAGTGGTACCGCAACACGATGCGGATCCCCGGCTCGCCGACGCAGCGGCATCACCGGGAGACCTACGGCCCCGACTTCGCGTACGACGACTTCGTCCCGATGTTCGATGAGGGCACGGCGGACTGCGACCTCGACGCGATCGCCGGGCTCGCCCAGGAGGCCGGGGCGGGGTACCTCGTGCTCACGACGAAGCACCACGAGGGCTTCGCGCTCTGGCCGTCGGCCGTCCCGCACCCGGTGAAGGGTGAGTACCACGCGCGGCGCGACCTCGTCGGCGGGCTCACCGACGCGGTGCGCGCCCGGGGCATGCGCATGGGCTTCTACTACTCGGGCGCGTGGGACTGGCCGTACAACGAGGTGGTGCTGCGCCAGGGTGCCGACATCGTGCTGGCCACCCCGGAGGACCCGGAGTACGTGCGGTACGTGCGCGCGCACTGGCACGAACTCATCGACCGGTACGAACCCTCGCTCATGTGGAACGACATCGGGTGGCCGCGCGACGAGGGGCTGGCCGGGCTGTTCGCCGACTACTACAACGCGGTGCCCGACGGCGTCATCAACGACCGCTGGGTCCAGTCGACGTTCTCCCGCAATCCGGTGAGCGTGGCCCTGCTGCGCGCCGGGGGTCGGGCGATCCAGGCCGCCTGGCGGTTCATCCCGGAGGAGCGGAAGCGGCTCACCTTCCCGGGTGCGAAGTGGTTCGACTTCACGACCCCGGAGTACGAGAGCCTCTCCGAGATCCGCGAGAAGAAGTGGGAGTCGACGCGCGGGGTCGGGCACTCGTTCGGGGCGAACCGCAACGAGCGGCCCGAGGACATCGTGACCGCCGCCGAGCTCATCCGATCCTTCTGCGACATCGTCGCCAAGAACGGCAACCTCCTCATCGGCGTGGGTCCGAACGAGGTCGGCGCGATCCCGGAGGAGCAGGCGGTCCCGCTGCGTGCACTCGGCGCCTGGATGGCCCGGAACGGCGACGCGCTGCGCGGGACCCGCCCATGGGAGGTCGCGGCGTCGACCACCGACGACGGCACGGAGGTGCGCTTCACCGCGAAGGAGGGGGTCGTCCACGCCCTCCTGCTCGGCCGTCCGACCGCCGGCGAGTTCGTGCTCGGGGCCGTCGAGGCGGCCAGCGTCACCGAGGCGGTGCACCTCGGCACCGGCGCGCCCCTCGAGCGGGGTGATCGTGGGGGTGTGCTCACCCTCGTGCTCCCCGAGCGGATCCCCGCCGAGGACGCGTACGCGGTGCGCCTCGGTCCCGGGGTGCGCCGGGTGGTTCCGCCCGCCTGATCCGTCCGGTTCGGGTCGGAGGACCCTGTGCCGGTGCGGCCGGCCGGGACAGGCTGCTCGGATGGTGGACCACGATCGGACCGGACCGCCGGTGGACGAGGGGAGCGGGCGAGCATGAGCGCGACGAGACGGCGGGGCCTCATCATCGGCGCGGCGGTCGCCCTCCCGCTGCTGCTCGTCGCGGGGTTCCTCCTCGCGCGGTCCCTGTGGTGGAGCCTGCGGCCGACGCCGGGGTTCCCGGTCCTCGCCGAGGCGCGCGACGACACACGGGTCGGCACGATCGCCTACGTGGGCGCCTACCCGAACGACGGGTGCATCTGGGTGGCCCGCGCGGCCGGCGGAACGGCCCGGCGCGTGGGGTGCGTGCGGGGGTCCGCGAACGATCTCGCGTGGCGTGCGGACGGTCGCCTCACCGGTACCCGGTTCGTGCGTTCGGCGGAGGACGGCACCACGTACCGCTGGATCGCCGACCTCCCGGCGGGAACCATCCGTGACGTTCCGGGATCACGCGGCGCTCCGTCGCAGGGCGGTGCGAGCGAGGCAGCCGTCGGCCCGAACGGGGAGTCCGTGGCGTTCACCTCGTCCCGTGGTCGCCTGACCGTCACGCTCAAGGATGGGGCCACGATCCGGACTCTCGTGTCGGTCGCCGCGCCGGACACCTACACGTTCGGGCAGACCGCGTGGAGTCCGGACGGGTCGTACTTCGTCGTCCACGACGACCTCGACCGCGTGCTCCTCATCACGACGACCGCCGACCCCGAGGTGCTCGTCGTCGGCGAGCGCGGGTGGGGACCGGCGGTGAGCGACGCCGAACCGCTCGGGCCGTTGCCCGAGGCGCCGTGAGCCCCTTGGACCCGCCACCCCGCCCGGGCGAGGGAGGGTTCGCCCGGACGGGGTGCGGCGGGGATCAGTAGCGCAGGACCGCGGCGATGCGGTCGTGCGGGGCCAGGGCGCCGTCGGCGACGAGGACGGTGCGACCGCCGTGGCGCAGGACCGATTCGATGGTCTCGTCCACGATGTCGTCGACGACCCCGGGAGGGCGGGGGTCGGCGACGGGCACGAGGTGGTGCGCGCCCACCCGCACGGGCAGCGAGTACGACGCCTCGACGACGAGGAGTTCGATCCGCCCGGCGGTGGCGTGGTGCCAGACCTCGTCGATGCCGGCGGTGAACCGCCGGGACGACCTCGCTGCGTCGAGCGCTGCGATCGCGAGTTCCCCGTCGAGCGACATCCAGCCCTCGACGATCGGCCACGCCGCGGCGTGGATCTCCCGCCACCCCGTGCGGTCGTGATTGCCCGGGATCATGCCAATCGGCTGCACGAGGTCGCGGCGCAGCACCGATCGCACCGAACGCTCCACCCCGGCGACGATCGTGGGGGCGGGGTGGTCGGCGAGTTCGGCCCGCACGTGGGTCGCGACGCGACGGGACCAGGCCATGGAGCCCTCGTCCTCCATGCGGATGAGCGGCCACTCGTCGGTGTGCGCCTCCACGGCCCGGTGCGGATCCCCGAGCAGGAGGCGGACCATGCGGTCGCTCACCGTCAGCACCCGGTAGGTGGCGGTGCGGTGCAGGTCGGCGACGAGGTCGCGGGTCGCAAAGGTCTCGTCGATGACGACCCGTTCGTCGACCGCCGTGCCGAGGCGGACCACCGCCCGGTGCTCCGGGGACACGCACAGCGCCACCGCAGCGGTGGATGGTTCGGCGTGGCACTCGGCGATGAGCATGACGACCGCGTCGAGCAGGCGGTTGCGCAGGGCCGGGTCGACCTCGGGATCGACGGCCAGGCGGTCACCGGCCTCGTCGAGGAGGCGGGACAGCGTCCCGTGCTCGCTCGGTCCCATCGGGCGTCCCTCGACCGTGTTGAGGAGGAGGGTGAGGCTGGGGTAGCAGCGGCGGCGCTGGAGCTCGTCGAGCAGCAGACGGTTCATGGGGCGATCACCTCTCGAACGACGTCGAACGTCCTTCGAAGGTCTCTCCCACTCCGTGGAGCCGGACCGCCGAGGCCGCATGGGCGGCCTGTGCTGACGACGGGACCGTGATCGGGATACTCCCCTTCGCCGACGAGGATAACACCGGCTATCAGTTACCGGAAGTCACGGTCGTATTATCGCGCGTTCCGTCCTCGGGTCGGGCCGACGCCATCGCGTGGTACCCGCCGTCGACGTGGATGACCTCCCCGGTGATGGCCCGACTGTGGTCGGACAGGAGGAAGCAGACCGTCTCGGCCACCGGCGCGGCGTCCGTGGGGGACCACGGGAGCGGTGAGGTGGTCTCCCAGGCGTGCAGCAACCGGTCGAAGTCCGGGATGCCGTTGGCGGCCCGCGTCCGGAGCGGACCCGCAGCCACGAGGTTGACCCGTATCCCGAGCGGTCCGAGGTCCCGGGCGAGGTAGGTGACGCTCGAACGCAGCGCGGCCTTGCACACGCCCATCCAGTTGTACACGGACCAGGCACGGTCGCCCGCGTCGAAGTCGAGCCCGACGATCGAGGCGCCGGCGGGTGCGAGGTCCCGGACCATCCGGGCGAGGTTCGTCAGCGACCAGGCACTGGTGCGGAACGCCAGCTCCGTCGCCGCCGCGCCGGCGGCGAGGAAGTCCCCGCTCAGCGCGCTCGCCGGCGCAAAGGCCACGGCGTGCAGCGCGCCGTCGAGACCGCCGAGCTCGTCGGCGACGGCCCGTCCGACGGCGTCGGTCGCCTCCGGGTCGCACAGGTCGAGCGCGTGCACGCCGATCCCGGACCCGAGGTCCTCGGCGATCGCTCGCGCCGCGTCGAGGTCGCGGGGGAACGCGGTGAGCGCGACCCGGGCCCCTGACCCGAGCGCGGCACGGGCCGTCGCCGTCGCGATGCTGTCCGGCGTGGCGATGCCGGTGATGAGGAGCCGCTTGCCGGTCAGCACGATCGCACCGCCGGCGCGATCGTCGCGGGGGTCAGACCCGGTGGGCGAGCACCTCGATGAGTTCGCCGATCCGGTGGTGCTGCTCGGCCGGGTGCCGCAGGTACCGGTTGCGCTGCACCCGGTATGAGTTGCGACGGCCCTCCCGCCGGATCTCGAGGTACCCGGCCTCCTCGAGCTCGGCCACGATCCGCTGGGCCGCCCGCTCCGTGATGCCGACCCGCGCCGCGATGTCCCGCAGGCGCAGGTCGGGCTCGGCCGCGATCGCCAGCAACACGTGCGCGTGGTTCGTGAGGAAGGTCCAGGTGCTGGTGTCGCTCATGGTTCGTCTCCTCGGCCGGGGAGGGGACCCTGGTCCGGTGGCTCGTTCGATGCAGCATAGGACGTACAATACATGATAAGAGTTTCCGGTAACAAGCAGCGTAGGTGACCGGGTCGCCGGCACCGAACGACCGAGGACGCCCGTGGACTCCCTGCACCTGGCCATCGAGAACCTGACCTCGCCGCCCGTCCTCGCCTTCGTGCTCGGGGCACTGGCGGTGGTGCTGCGCAGCGACCTGCGGCTGCCCGACCCGATCCACACCTGGCTGGCGACCTACCTGCTGCTCGCCATCGGCCTCAAGGGCGGGCACGCGCTGCGCGGGGTCGAGGTCGGGGAGGTCGTCGGGCCGGCGGCGGCGACGGTGGCCCTCGGGGTCGCCATCCCGGTCGTGGTGTTCCTCGTCGCATGGAAGGCCATCCGGGTGCCCCTCGCCGATGCGGGCTCCCTGGCCGCGCACTACGGATCGGTCTCAGTGGTCACCTTCACCGCGGCGCTCACCTTCGCCGCCTCGGCCGACTTCCGGGTCGAGGGCTTCATGACCTCGCTCGTCGCCCTGCTCGAGGTGCCGGGCATCGTGGTCGCGCTCGTGCTGGTGAGCGTGCGGCGGGAGGGGACCGACCTGCGGGCCGCGGTCCAGGAGGTGCTCACCGGTCGCAGCGTGCTGCTCCTCGTGGGTGGCCTCGTCATCGGATTCGTCACCAGCGAGGCGGCGTTCCTGCGGGTGGAGCCGCTCTTCGTCGACCTGTTCACCGGCTTCCTCGTGCTGTTCCTCCTCGACATGGGGGCCACCGCGGCCGCTCGGCTGCGGGACTCGCGGGGCCTGCGCCCCGGGGTGGTGATCCTGGCGCTCGCCGCACCCGTCGTCCTCGGCGTCCTCGGCGTCCTCGCCGGCTCGCTCGTCGGGCTCTCGGTCGGGGGCGCCGCGGTCCTCGGCACGATGGCGGCGAGCGCCTCCTACATCGCGGCCCCGGCGGCGGTGCGCACCGCGCTCCCCGATGCGGATCCCGGCCTGTCGTTGGGCGCGGCGCTCGGCGTCACGTTCCCGTTCAACCTCGCCATCGGGATCCCGATGATGTTCGTGGTCTCACGCGCCGTCGGCGCCTGAGCCTCGCCTCAGCGGCGTCGCTCGGCCTCGATCTCGGCCCCCGCTGCGATGAGTTCCTCGGCCGCGAGCCCGGCGGGCAGACCCTCGCCACGGAACAGGCCCGCGGTCGGACCGACGCCGGTGAGCGCGTGGGCCGCGAGCACCACGGCGGCCGAGTTCCAGGTCGGCTGCTCGACCGGGTACAGCTCGCCCTCGGCCTCCCAGGTCTCTCCGTCGAAGTTCATGCCGGTCCAGTACCCGCCGCCCTCGGCCCGGAGGAACTGCACCCACGCGAACAGCTCGAGGGCCCGATCGGTCGCACCCACGGCGTCGAGGGCCATGACGAGTTCGCAGGTCTCGGCCGCGGTCACCCACGGCTGGTCCGACACGCAGCGCACGCCACGGCCCGGAGCGACGAAGGTGTCCCACTGGGCGGCGAGACGCGCGTGCGCCGCCTCGCCGCGCAGCACGCCGCCGAGGATCGGGTAGTACCAGTCCATGGCCCAGCGGGCCTTGTCCAGGAACCGCTCCGGTCGGTGGGCGATCGCGATGGCGAGCGCACCGAGGGAGAGTTCCCAGTCCGGGCGCTCGTGGCCGAGGCGTTCGGCGATGGCGATCGCGTGCTTCAGGCTGGCGTGGATGCTGGAGGAGCCGGTGAGGAGTGCCCCGTCGGCCGGGTCGTCCCCCCGCCACGCGATCTCGCCGGTCTCGGTCTGGTGTCCGAGCGCGAAGTCGATCGCCGCCTCGACCGCGGGCCAGAACTCCCGCAGGAACGCGGTGTCGCCGGTGCACAGGTAGTGGTGCCACACGCCGTTCGCGATGTAGCAGGTGACGTTCGTGTCGAGCGTGGCGTCCTTGACCGCGTCACCCACGTAGTACGCGTGCCAGGAGCCCTCGCGGTGCTGCATCGTGCGCAACCACTCGTAGGCCCGGGCCGCGTCGTCGTGGCGTCCGCCCAGGTCGAGGGCCATGGCCGCCTCGACGAGGTTCCACGGGTCGGTGTGCTCGCCCGGCGTCCACGGGATGTTGCCGTCGGGCAACTGGATGGCCGCGATGGCGGTGACCGTCTCGTCGAGCTGAGCGACCGTGAGGATGCCGGGGACCTCGCGCAGGAGGCTCACGCCGCGGTCCTCCGGGCGCCCGCGCCCTTGTGCGAGTAGATGATGACGCTCTTGCCGAGGATCGGGTTGAGCGCGTCGTCGATCGCGTTGAGCCACCTGGGCTGCTTCATGAGCTGGTGCACGAGCAGGTCGTGGTACTTGCGGGCGAGGAACCGGTCCGAGTTCTCCACCCCGCCGGCGCAGCGGATCCACCAGTACGGCGAGTGGAGCGCGTGCCGGTGGTCGATGCCGTCGAGGGACAGGCCGGCGCGCCGCAACTTCGTCTCGAGGTCAGCCCGCCGGTAGATCCGCACGTGCCCGCCGGGGGTGTCGTGGTACTTGTCGTCGAGGGCCCAGTTGATCCGCTCGGGGAACCGGTTCGGCACGGTGACCGCCATGCGGCCGCCCGGACGCAGCACCCGGAAGAGCTCGGCGATCGCGCGCTCGTCGGCCCACAGGTGCTCGAGCACCTCGGAGCACACGACCACATCGAAGGCGTCGTCGGGGAACGGCAGGTTGAGCGCGTCGCCGTTCGTGACCCCACCGGGGGCATCGGACGTGGTCCCGGGGATCTCGCCCGCGGCGAGCATGCCGCCGACCACCGCGCGCACGTCCTTCAACTCGGACTCCGAGTAGTCGAGCGCGACGACGGTCGCGCCGCGACGCCAGGCCTCGAACGCGTGGCGCCCGCCACCGCAACCCATGTCGAGGATGCGCATGCCGGGCCGCAGCCCGATCCGGTCGAAGTCGACGGTGAGCATCAGCCACGCCCCTCGCGTTCGTCGAGCGCGGCGTACCAGTGCTCGATCATCCCCTCGGCGGTGCGCCGCCACGTGAACTTGCCGAGCACCCGCTCGCGGCCGGCCGCACCGAGGCGGTCCCGCAGCGGCGCGTCGTCGAGCATGCGCCCGATCGCCATGGCGAGCGCGCTCGGGTCGCCCGGCTCGACGGTTAGGGCCGCCTCGCCGTCGGGTCCGACGACCTCGGGCAGCGCGCCACCGGTGGTGGCCACGAGCGGGACCCCGCAGGCCATGGCCTCGATGGCGGGCAGCGAGAACCCCTCGTACAACGAGGGAACCACGGCGACCTGCGCCTCGGCGTACAGCTCGACGATGCGCTCCTGGGGCACCCCGGAGACGAACTCGACGTGCCCGGTGAGCCCGAGCCGGTCGATGAGCGCGGGGGTCGCGCTCTTCTCCTTCGTACGCCCGATGATGACGAGGTGCGCCTCCGGGTTCTCGGTGCGCAGCTTGGCGAGGCCCTCGAGCAGCGGCGTCAGGCCCTTGAGCGGCACGTCGGCGCTCGCGGTGGTCATGAGGCGGCCGGGCACACGGGTGACGTGCGGCATCGGCCGGAAGATCTCCTCGTCGACGCCGACCGGCACGATGTGGAGGCGGTCCTCGGCCACCCCCATCTGAGCGACGATGTCGCGCTTCGAGGACTGCGACACGGTCACGAGGCGCGGGAACTCCCGTGCGACCCTCATCTGCATGGCGAGGAAGGCGTACCAGCGGCGCAACTGGTACCGGCGGTAGGCGTTCGCGGCGTGCTCGAGCTCGAGGTCCCGGTCCACCGTGATGGGGTGGTGGAGGGTGGCCACGACCGGCCAGCCGTCCTGCATCATGCCGAGCAGTCCCGTGCCGAAGCACTGGTTGTCGTGGACGAGGTCGAAGTCGGCCCTGCGGGTGCGGAGGTACCTGCGGGCGCGCACGCTGAACGCCCACGGCTCGGGGAACCCGCCGGTGCACATGTAGGCGAACTCGGCGAGGTCCGTGCCGTCCCGGAACTCCCACGGCCACGGCACCCGGAACGGGTTCGAGGACCGGTAGAGATCGAGGCCCGGGATCTTCACGAGCTGGTCGGGGTCGTCGAGTTCGGGCCAGGGCTGGCCGGCGAGCACCTCGATGTGGTGGCCGAGGGCGGCGACCTCCCGGGCGACGTACCGGCTGTAGACACCCTGTCCGCCGCAGTGGGGGTTGCCGCGGTAGATCAGCCAGGCGACCCGGAGCGGTCGGTCGGTCGGGTTCTTGGGGGAAGCGGGGGAGGCCATGAGGGGGACAGTCTCCCGGCGCCGGGCCCCTCCGGGCAAACCTCGCACGGCGGTCCGAGCGCCCCGCCGGTACCCTCCGGCCCGTGCACAGCGCCGTCCCGCCCGGGTTCCGGGCCGTCGCCGACCCTCGGACGAGCCCGGCCGGGACCCGGATCGGCTGGCTCGAGGAGACCCCGGAGGGCCCGACCCGACTCGTCGTCGCCCGGCCCGACGGCACCGACCGGGCCGTCCTCGGCCCGCCCGCCCGCCGCACGCCGGCGACCTGGGGCGGGACCTGGTCCTGGTGCGGGGAGGACTCGGCCGTGCTCCTGGCCGCCGACGGCGCGCTCGTGCGCGTCGACCTCGACGGACGCGTGGCCGAGGTCTGCCCGGCCGACGGGTCGCGTCGGCTCGGTCCCGTCGTCTCGCCCGACGGGCGGTGGGTCGCGTACGCGGCCGAGACCGCGATCGAGCAGCGCGTCGCCGTCGTGTCCATCGACGGCGGCCGCGCTCGGTCGGTGTCGACGGCCGACTTCGCGTGGGACCCGGCGTGGTCGCCCGCGGGTGACGCGCTCGCGTGGCACGAGTGGGACCACCCGGACATGCCCTGGGACGCGTCCCGCATCGTGGTGGCGACCTTCGCCGACGGTGTCGTCGGGACGGCTCAGGTCGTGGCCGGTGGGAGCGCCGAGCAGGTCGGCCAGCCCCGGTGGTCGCCGGACGGCGCGCGCCTCGCATGGGTGAGCGACGCCACCGGGTGGCTGACCGTGTGGGTGGGCGGTGCGCGCGGCGAGGATCCGTACCCGCTCCTCTCCGAGCGGTTCGAGGCCGCCGAGGCGCCGTGGGGCGCGGGGCAGCGCTCGTTCGCGTGGTCACCCGACGGCGGCGCCGTCGCGTACTGCCGCAATGAGGACGGCTTCGGCGCGCTGTGCCGCGCGCCGGTGCGCAGCGGTCCGACCGCCACCGGCGACCTCGTGGCGCGCGCCTGGCACCACGGGATCGACTGGGGCCCGAGCGGGATCGTCGCCGTGCGGTCCGGGGCCCGCACCCCGCCCCGCATCGTGGTGCATCGGGAGGACGGTGGCCGCCTCGACCTCGCCGATGGTGACCCGCCCGGGTTCTCGCGGGACGCGCTCGTCGAACCCGAGGTGCTGCGCTGGGGTTCGGGCGCCTCCGAGGTGTCCGGACTGCTGTACCGGCCCGTCGGAGCGGCGCGCCCGCCCGTCCTCGTCGACTGTCACGGCGGGCCGACCGGGGCGGCGACCGTCCGGTGGATCGCGGACGTCGCCGAGCTCGTGGCGCAGGGCTGGGCCGTGCTGCGACCGAACCCGCGCGGTTCGACCGGCTCGGGGAGGGCACGGCTGCGGGCGCTCGACGGTGCGTGGGGCGCGGCCGACGTCGAGGACGTCGTCGCGGGCATCGAGGCCGTGCGGGCACGCCCGGATCTCGACGGTGATCGGGTCGCGATCGCCGGCGGGAGCGCAGGCGGCATGCTCGCCCTCCTCGTGGCGCTCGGGCGTCCCGATCTCGTCCGCGCCTGCGCGGTTGCGTACGCGGTCACCGACCTGCGCGCGCTCGCCGAGGTGGAGTACCGGTTCGAGCAGCACTACACGGAGCGGCTCATCGGTCGGTTGCCGGAGGACGAGTCGGTCTACGTCGAGCGTTCCCCGATCAGCCGGGCGTCGTCCCTGCGGGTCCCGACCCTCATGCTGCACGGCGACGCCGATCCGGTCGTGCCGATCGAACAGACCCGTGCGTTCGCGAGCGCGGCGCGTGCGGCGGGCGCGCCGGTCGAGGTGCACGAGTACGCGGGGGAGGGGCACGGGTGGTCGCGACCCGGGACGGTCGCCGACGCCGACGCGCGCACCGCGGCGTTCCTCGCGCGCCAGGTGCTGGCGTGACGACGGCGGTGTACGCCGGGCCGAAGCGGGGCATCGACCGCGCGGTGCTGCTCGCCCACGGCGCCGGGGCCGACCTCGAGGCGCCGGCGCTCGTCGCGGTGGCCGGTGCCCTCGCCGAGCGGGGGATTCCCTCGCTGCGGTTCAACTACCCTTACCGCGACGCGGGGCGCAGGGCTCCGGACCGGCCGGCGGTGCTGCTCGGCGCCACCCGGGCCGCGGCGGCGGACCTGGCGGGGCGGACGCGGCTCGATCCGGGCCGCATCGTCGTGGGTGGTCGCTCGATGGGCGGTCGCTACTGCTCGCTCGTCGTCGCCGACGCCGAGGACCCCCTCCCGGCGCTCGGTCTGCTCCTGCTCGGCTACCCGCTCCATCCGGCCGGCCGGCCGGAGCAGCTCCGGGTCGAGCACCTCGGACGCATCCGCGTGCCCACGATGTTCGTCAGTGGCACGCGTGACGCGCTGGGCGCGCGGGCGGCACTGCGCCGTGCGGCCCGTCGCGTGAAGGGTCCGGTGTCCTGGCACTGGATCGAGACCGGGGACCACTCCTTCAAGCCGCTGAAATCGTCGGGTCTCACGTACGACGACGTGTTGCGCGATCTCGCGGCGGCGAGTGCCGACTGGGTCGCATCGCTCTGACGCGTGGTGTCATCACTCGCCCTGCGCTCCACTCGATGCACGCGTGCCACTCCTCGTTCGTGTCCGACCCTCCGTGTTGGATGCGTCGCATGGACGAGCGGCTCTACGACATCGAGGCCCTGATCGACGCGGTGATCGCGTCGACGGATGTCGCGTGCATGTCGGCCGCTTCCCTCCGGGATCAGGTCCGGGTCGTGGATCGGCTGGAACGCAAGCTCGCCGGCCTCCAGGCCCTCACGATCGGTGAGGTCACCCGCAAGGACGCGTGGAACGACGGGACCTCGAAGTGCCCGGAGGCCTGGGTCGCGAAGACGACGGGGGGCTCGTGGCATGACGCGAGTCGCACGGTGGAGTTGGGGAACCGACTCGGTCGGATGCCCGACACCGCGAACGCACTGACGAGGGGCACGATCTCGGAGGCTCAGGCGATCGAGGTCGCCCGGGGTGCGGCGGCGGATCCGAACGCCGAGGGCCATCTGCTGCGCCAGTCCCAGTGCGGGACGGTGAAGGCGCTGAAGACCGAGGCCGACCGGGTCGTCGCCCGGGCGACGGAGCACTGGCAGGCCGAGCAGGACCGGGTCCACAGGACCCGCTACGTCCGTCACCACGTCGCCCGCGACGGGGCCTTCTGCCTCGAGGCGAGGTTGACGAAAGTCGCCGGCGCCAAGGTCGTCGAAGCCCTCGAGCACTACGCCAAGATCGAGTTCGAGACGGCCCGCGGCAACGGGCTCTGGGCCCACCACAGCACCTACCTCGCCGACGGACTCGTCGCCATGTGCGAGCAGGCCCGCAACGGTCGCGTGCGCCGGGGGCGCGGCCCCGGGTCGAAGGCGAGCGACGACACCGGTCGGCGCCGCGGCGCGACTGCTGGCGCCAACCGGATTGCGGGTGCACCCGCCTGCGCCGGAGAAGACGGCGGCGATGCCGTTGACGATGCCGGTGACGAGATCGCTGCGAGGTCCCGTGTCCGGGAACGCTCCGCGCCGCTCGCGTTGGTCGAGGTGCGCGTGGATCACGCCGCACTCGTCCGGGGCCGCGTCGAGGGCGACGAGGTCTGCGAGATCGAAGGGCTCGGGCCGATCCCGGTCGCCGAGGCCCAGCGCCTCGCAAGCGACTCGATCCTGCGAGTGCTGCTGGTGGATGGCGGTGTGGTGAAGAAGATCAGCAGCACGACGCGGTCGATCCCGCCGCGCCTCAAGCGGGCGATCGTCGACCGTGACCGCACGTGTGTGGTGCCGGGCTGTGATGTGTCGTGGAATCTCGAGATCGACCACCGGGTCCCCTTCGCGCAGGGTGGCCGCACCGACGAGGAGAACCTCGCGAGGCTCTGCCACGAGCACCACCGCCAGAAGACCGCCGGCAGGGCCGTGCTGGAACGGTGGGAGGACGACCGGGGACGCCCCAGATGGGCCTGGCACCCGACCTCGAGACCGAATGAACCGCCGCCGCGGTCGTTCGAGGAACGCTGGCCCAATCTGTGGACCGGCTGACCCGGCGGGGATCGGTCGGTCGGCACCGGTGGGTGGAGGACGAGCAGGGTCGGTCCGAGGAACGCGCACGTCGCGCGCCGTCGTGGAGCGCGGCCCGGGTTGCCGTCTAGCCTCGCCTCCATGTCGAACATCCCGCAGATGAACACGCTCCGCTTCGAGCAGGACGGCCACGTGGCCCGCCTCACGATGCACCGCCCTGAGAAGCTCAACGCGTTCAGCGTCGAGATGTGGGACGAGATGCGCGACCTCGGCGAGCGCCTCGTCGCCGACCCGGGTGACGTCCGAGCCCTCGTGCTCATCGGCGAGGGCCGCGCCTTCTCGAGCGGCATCGACACCAGCGTGTTCGCCGAGCGTGGCGACTTCGGGTCGGTGAGCGACGGCGGCGGCGCCGCCCGTGACCGCGACCCGTGGATCGACACGGTGCTGCGGACCCAAGAGGCCTACAACTGGCTCGAGGAGGCCCCGTTCGCCACCATCGCCGCGGTGCGCGGGTACGCCCTCGGTGCCGGCCTGCAGGCCGCGCTGGCGTGTGACATCCGGGTGTTCGCACACGGCGTCGACGTCGGCCTGCTCGAGCTGAAGTACGGGATCATGCCCGACCTCGGCGGCACCCAGCGCCTCACGAAGCTCGTCGGCCCGGGCCGGGCCAAGGAGATGATCCTCACCGGCGCGCGCATCGACGGCGAGGAGGCCTACCGCCTCGGCATCTGCGAGCGCTACGTCCCGGACGAGGAACTCGAGACGACGGTGGACGCGCTCGCAGCGCGCATCGCGGCACAGCCGCCGATCGCGGTGCGGACCTCGAAGCGCGCGGTCGAGGCGGCGACGCACCTGGCGCTGCGCGACGGGCTGATGTTCGAGGCCACCGGGCAGACGGAGTGCATGCGCTCGGAGGACATGCGCGAGGCGATCGGCGCGTTCGTCGAGGGTCGTCCGCCCGTCTACCGCAACCGCTGAACCCCGACCGGGGCGTGCCCGCTCTCGGGGGAGACCGGTCGCCGGGTGCGACCGGGTCTAGCCTTGCCGCCCATGTCGTCGGTCCGCGTCCGTCCGGGTGAGCCCCTGCACGGCACCGTGCGCGTGTCGGGGGCGTCGAAGAACTCGGGGTGCAAGCAACTCGCCGCGGCGCTGCTCGCCGAGGGCACGACCACGGTCACGAACGTGCCGTCGGTCGCCGACCTCGAGGTCATGCTCGAGGTGCTCACGGCGATGGGGGTCGGGGTCGACCGGCTCGGCCCCGACACGCTGCGCCTCGACACCACGGGGGACCTCACCCCGGAGGCGCCCTACGAACTCGTGACCCGCATGCGGGCCTCGATCAACGTGCTCGGCCCCCTGCTCGCCCGGTGTGGTCGGGCGCGGGTCGCGATGCCCGGCGGTGACAACATCGGCCAGCGCAAGCTCGACATGCACTTCCGCGGGCTCGAGGCGATGGGGGCCAAGTTGAGCGTCACCCACGGGTACATCGAGGCCGCGGCCCACGGGCTGCACGGCGCGCGGATCGTGCTCGAGTTCCCGAGTGTCGGCGCGACCGAGAACCTGCTCACGGCCGCCGTCCTCGCCGACGGCGTGACCACCATCGAGAACGCGGCCCGTGAGCCCGAGATCCGCGACCTCGCCACGTTCCTCAACCGGATGGGCGCGCGCGTGCACGGTGCCGGCACGTCGACCATCGAGATCGAGGGCGTGCGCGAGCTCGCCAGCGTGGACACGGGACTGTGCGGTGACCGCATCGAGGCCGGCACCTACCTCGCGGCGCTCGGCGTCGCGGGCGGCGAGATCGAGCTCGAGGGCATCCGGATCGATCAGCTCGAGATGGTCGTCGTGAAGCTGCGCGAGATGGGCATGCGCATCGAGGCCACCGACCGGGGCCTGCACGCCCGGTGCGACGGCCGTCTCGCCTCGGTCGACGTGGCGACCCTCCCGTTCCCGGGCTTCGCCACCGACTTCATGCCCATGACCGTGGCCCTGCTCGCGGTGTGCGACGGTACGGCGATCGTCAGCGAGAACGTCTTCGACAACCGGTTCTCGTTCATCGGGGAGCTCCGGCGCATGGGCGCCGACATCCGGACCGAGGACCGCCACGCCGTCGTGCGCGGCGTGCCGCGGCTCTCGGGTGCTCCGGTCCGGGCCTTCGACGTGCGGGCCGGAGCCGCCCTCGCGATCGCCGGCCTCGGGGCCGAGGGGGAGACCGTGGTCCACGACTGGCACCACGTCGACCGCGGCTACGTCGACCTCCCGGCCCGACTCGCCGCGCTCGGCGCGTGGGTCGAGCGCGTCTGACCGCCCGCCCGCGGGCGGTCAGGTCCGGTCGGCGTGCGTCCTGGGGAGGCGGCCCCGGAACGGTCCGGGGTGTCCCGGGAAGCCGTGGCAGACTGACGGTGTTGTCCGACGGTGCACGACCGGCCGGTCGTGGGTCGAACGAGCAGGACGGGGTGGTGGCGATGAGCGACACGATGGTGGCCGGAGTGCTCGATGCGATCGAGGCCATCCGGCCCGCGCTCCAGGCCGACGGTGGTGACATCGTCTTCAACACGATCGACGACGACGGGGTCGTCCACGTGAGCCTCGTCGGCGCCTGCGGCACCTGCCCGGTGTCGACGATGACCCTGAAGGCGGGCGTGGAGCGGATCATCATGGACCGCGTCCCGGGCGTGACCGAGGTCGTCGCCGACAACGCCGAGTGACCGACCCGGACTGACGACCGACCGATGCCCTCGGACCCTGCGGCGCTCGTCGAGCGCGCCGTCACCGGCGATCGCGGCGCAGTCGCCAAGCTCATCTCGATCGTCGAGTCGGGGGGTCCGCGTTCCTTCGAGGTCGCGGCGCTCCTCCACCCGCACACCGGCCGGGCCTACACGATCGGGCTGACGGGTGCGCCGGGGGCCGGGAAGTCGAGCCTGACCGACGCGCTCATCGGACGCATCCGGGCCGACGGTGACGAGGTCGGCGTGGTCGCCATCGATCCGACCAGTCCGTTCACGGGCGGCGCGATCCTCGGCGACCGCGTGCGCATGCAGGAGCACGCCACCGATCGGGGCGTCTACATCCGCTCCATGGCCACCCGCGGGCACCTCGGTGGACTCGCGCTGGCGACGCCGCAGGCGGTGCGGGTGCTCGACGCCGCCGGGAAGCCGTGGATCATCATCGAGACGGTCGGCGTCGGTCAGGTCGAGGTCGAGATCGTCGGCACCGCCGACACCACCGTCGTCGTGGTGAACCCGGGCTGGGGTGATGGCGTGCAGGCGAACAAGGCCGGTCTCATGGAGATCGCCGATGTGTTCGTGGTCAACAAGTGCGACCGCGCCGGCGCCGCCGAGACCGTGCGCGACCTCGAGATGATGCTCGACCTCTCGGGGCATCCCGAGTGGCGGGCACCGATCGTCCAGACCGTCGCGACCACCGGACGCGGCGTGGACGAGTTCTGGGACGCCATCGGCCGCCACCGCGAGTTCATGCTCGCCCAGGATCGGCTCGCTGGACGCCGCGACCAGCGGACCCGCGAGGAACTGCGCCGGATCGTCCTGGCCCGGCTCATCGACGACGCCGACGCGCGCTGCGCCGGGCCGGTGTTCGAGGCACTGGTGCGCGAGGTCGCTGATCGACGGACGGACCCCTACACCGCGGCCGCCACGCTGCTCGGCGGCTGACCGGGCGGACGGGACCGACGGCGCGTGTCGCCTCGGGCCGCGGTGGGGTCGTCGCCGCTAGCCTGCGCCGCCATGGCTGACTCCACCACCTCCGAACCGCTCGTCCTCACTGAACGTCACGACGACGGTGTCGCGGTGCTCCGGCTCAACCGGCCACCGATGAACCCGCTGTCGCGTGCGCTGCTCACCGAGCTCGGCGACGCGGCGCTCGCCCTCACCGCCGATCCGAGCGTGCACGCGGTGCTCGTGCTCGGATCGGAGAAGGCCTTCGCCGCCGGGGCCGACATCACCGAGTTCGACGGTCCGGAGGCGGCGGCCGAGATCGGTGCGATCTTCCGTCGGGCCTTCGACTCCCTCGCGGCGATCGGACGGCCAGTGGTCGCCGGGGTGCGCGGGTTCGCACTCGGCGGCGGCATGGAGCTCGCGCTCGCCTGTGACCTGCGCGTCGCGGCGCCGAACGCCCGCTTCGGCCAGCCCGAGATCCTCCTCGGGATCATCCCGGGTGCCGGGGGAACGCAGCGATTGGCGCGGCTCGTCGGACCCGCCCGGGCCAAGGACCTCGTCTGGACGGGTCGCAACCTCCGGGCCGAGGAGGCCCTGGCCTGGGGTCTGGTCGATCGGGTGCTCGAGGACGAGGACTTCGAGGCGGCGGCGCTCGCCTTCACGCGGTCGTTGGCCACTGGCGCCGTGGTGGCGATGGGGCTGGCCAAGCGGGCCATCGACGGCGGGCTCGACGGGGATCTGGGCGCCGGTCTCGACCTCGAGGCGGACGCGTTCGTCGAGGTGTTCCGAACCGAGGACGCGCGCTCGGGCGTGGCCTCGTTCCTCGAGCACGGCCCGGGGAAGGCCCGCTTCGCCGGACGGTGATCCGGTCCGCCCTCACCGGGCGGGGCGGGCTCAGGCGCCGGCGCGGATTCCGGCCTCGGCGGCATCCGCCGTACCGTCCCGAGCGTCGAGTCGCGCCGCCGTGGCCTCGCGCTCGGCCTTGGCCTTGAGGCGGGTCAGGTTGGCCCGCCAGATTCGCTGGAGCACCGGTCGCCCGGCGCGCTCCCCGGCGGCGCCGCCCATCCACCACGGGAAGTGGAGTTCCTCGTCCCAGCAGAAGATGGTGCGGCCCCGTCCGTCGTCCTCGAGCTTGAAGTGGCCGCGCCCGGTGACCACTCCTCGGTGCTCGATGCCCATGCGGCGGGCCGGCTCCCACTCGGTGATCGTCATGACGTCGGTGGTGACCAGCGGCCCGACCCGGGTGAGGCATTCGAACTCCGTGCCGACGCCCTGGCGCTGCTCGGTCACGAAGGTGATCGAGTCCGCGTCAGCCATCCACTCGGTGTGGGTCGCGATGTCCTCGACCGAGGCCCAGACCTCCTCGGGAGTGCAGTCAATCACGGTGCAGAGGTGGATTCGCACGTGGGGTCACTCGCTCTCAGCGCGGATGCCGCCTGCTCCGGCGGCATCGGGTTGACCAGGATGCCGGTGCCCAGTTCGAAGCCCGCGTGGACGCCGAGCCGTGGCACCACTTCTACGAACCAGCGACCCGAACCGGATGGAACGTCCGGAAGGTCGGTGTGGATGATGACGTTGTGGGCGAAGGGGCCCAAGGCGTCGGCGAGGCGGGCGAGGGTCCTGCGCAGGATGGTGGCGATCTCGGCGATCTCGGCGTCCGTGGCCGTCTCGAATCCCGATCCGGCGCCGGCATGGGCGATGCGCACGCCCCACGGCCAGCCCGAGGCAGGCGGGCACCAGGCGACGGCGCCGCCCTCATCGTCGACGACGCAGTCGGCGGTCCGCGCTGCGCCGAGGTCGAGGTCGATCGGGTCGGCACCGAGGGCGGCGGCCCGCTCAACCCGCTCGAGCACGAGCGGCGGTACGAGGTCGACCGCGATGACCTGGGCGTGCGGGTGCGCGATCGACGCGCCGGCGGCGCGCCCGTGGTTGACGAGGATCTGCACGTGCGCCCGACCCGCCGCGAGGTGGACGCGGGCGCGGTCGCGCAGCACGGTGAGCACCTCGATCGCGTGCGCGTCACCGAGGGCACCGAAGGGCGCGTCGTGGTCCGGCGACAGGATCACGACCTCGTGCGCTCCGGTCGCGCCGGGGCGTGCGCCCTCGCCGCCCACCACCGGGTAGCGGTTCGGCACCACACGCACCCGCCAGCCCGGCCCGTCGGGCGTCCCGCCCCCCGTGCGGAGCACCTCGGGTGGGGTCTCCCGCTCGTTGCCGGGACAGAACGGGCACGCGCCGGGCGGGGTCGCGTCGGCCGGTCGGGCCGTCGTGTGCGGTCGTGTGGCGCGTCCCGGAGCCACGATCACCGGCGAGCCGGTCACCGGGTCGACGCGCAGTTCGGCGCCCGCCGAGGTGCTGCGATCCGGCGTGGGGCCCATGGGGTCCGAGGCTAGGTCGCCCGCGCGCGGGGGTGCCCTCGGTGCGCTACGCAACGGTCCCGGGCGCGCCCGGTCCGGTCCGAGCGTGGGACGCCTACGCTCCGGCCATGGCCACGCGCTTCCTCGTCATCGGTGGGGGACCAGCCGGGCACACGGCCGCGAGCGTGGCGGCGGGGCTCGGTGCGGACGTCACGCTCATCGAGCGTGACGTCCTCGGCGGCGCGGCCCACCTCTGGGACTGCGTCCCGTCGAAGGCGATGATCGCCACGGGCGGCGAACTCATGGCACTGCTCCGGTCCGAGGACATGGGCATCGACGCGGCGGCCGGGGTCGTCGACGTCGACGCCCTGCGGTTCCGCATGCGCGCCATCCAGGACCACCTGCGCGACGACGTCGAGACGCTGCTGCGGAGCCAGGGCGTGCGCATTCTGCGCGGAACCGGCCGCCTCGCGTCGGCCCGCACCGCGATCCTCGAGCACGTCGGCGGCGCCGAGACCGTCGAGTTCGACGCGGTCCTGCTGTCGACCGGTTCCCGACCGCGGATCCCCGACTGGGTCGTCCCCGACGGCGACCGCATCCTGACCACGCGCGACGCCTACCCGCCGCCGGTCGTGCCCGACCACGTCGTCGTCATCGGTTCCGGCGTGACCGGGGTCGAGTTCGCGCACATGTTCACGACGTTCGGCGCACGCGTCAGCCTCGTCGTGTCCCGCCAGCAGGTCCTGCCGACCAAGGACCCGGAGGTCGCGGCGGTGCTCGAGGCCTCCTTCGCCGAGCGGGGCGTCGAACTGCACAAGGGGGCCCGGGCCGCCGCGATCCGTCGGGAGGCTGACGGCGTGGTGGTCGAGTGCGAGGACGGCCGGGTCGTGCGTGGATCCCACGCGCTGCTCGCGATCGGGTCGATCCCGAACTCCGAGGCGCTCGGGCTCGAGGCGGCGGGGTTGTCGGCCACGGACTGGGGCACGATCCCGGTCGACCACAACTGCCGCACCGAGGTGCCCGGCATCTACGCGGCCGGAGACCTCTCGGGCAAGTTGCCGCTGTCGAGCGTGGCCTCGATGCAGGGTCGCAAGATCGCCGAGCACGCGATGGGCCTGCACGCGATGGCGCACCGCCACCTCGACTACGAGAAGGCGGCCTCCGCGATCTTCACCGTGCCGGAGATCGCCGACGTCGGACTCGCCGAGGCCGACGCGTTCGCGAGCGGGCGCAAGATCCGGGTGACGAAGGTGCCGTTCGCCGCCAACGCGAAGGCCCTCATCTCCGGCGACGCGCGGGGCTTCGTGAAGGTCATCTCCGATCCGGCGACCGGCGTGGTGCTCGGTGGCTCGATCGTGGGCGAGCACGCGGCGGAACTCATCAGCGTGCTCGCGGTCGCGGTCACGAACGGGCTGCGCACCCAGGACATCGTGGAGAGCCTGCTCGTGCACCCATCCCTCGCCGAGGCGATCGTGGAGGCGTCCTTCTAGCGGGAGCGGAGCGGCGTCCGGGTGGGTCCGGGTGCGATCACTCGATCGTGAGGAGGGTGTCGCCCGCGCTCACGGTCTGGCCCGGCTCGACCTTGATCTCCTTGACCGTGCCGGAGCGCTCGGCCGTGATGGAGTTCTCCATCTTCATGGCCTCGAGCACGAGGAGGGAGTCCCCCTCGGCGACGGTCTGGCCGGCCTCGACGAGGACCTTGACGATCGTGCCCTGCATCGGCGCGGTGATCGTGCCGTCGCCGCCCCCGCTGCCGGTCGAACCGCCGGCGGGCTTCGGCTTGGAGGACCTCCTCGCGCTCGGCGCGGCGGCCGCCGGTCCGTCCGGGAGCCAGACCTTCACGCCGAAGCGACGACCGTCGACCTCCACGGGCACCTCGCGGGCGACGAGGTCGTCGCCATCGGCCACCGCGGTGTCGCCCGCACTGCTCGTGATGCCGGACAGGTCGACCTGGGTCTCGAGCCAGCGGGTCGAGTGGGTGTTGGACGCGAAGTCGGGGTGCTCGAGCACGACCCGCTGGGCCGGGATCGTGGTGTGCACGCCGTCGATCGAGAACTCGTCGAGGGCGCGCAGCATGCGCACGCGGGCCTGCTCGCGATCGGGGGCCCAGACGATGAGCTTGCCCACGAGGTTGTCGTAGTACTGGCTCACCGCATCGCCCGGCTCGTACCCGCCGTCCCACCGCACGCCCGGACCGGCCGGGAGGTGGAGGGCGTTGACGGGTCCGGGCGAGGGGAGGAAGCCCTTGGCCGCGTTCTCGGCGTTGATGCGGCACTCGATCGAGTGACCGATGAGTTCGACGTCGTCCTGGGTGAAGGACAGCACCTCGCCGGACGCCACACGGATCTGCTCGCGCACGAGGTCGAGTCGGGTCACCATCTCGGTGACGCAGTGCTCGACCTGGAGGCGGGTGTTCATCTCGAGGAAGAAGAACTCGCCGTCCTGGTAGAGCATCTCGACGGTGCCGGCGTTCACGTAGCCGGTGGCCTTGGCGACCTGCACCGCGGCCTCGCCCATGGCCCGGCGGATCTCGTCGGGGAGGTCGCCGGCCGGTGCCTCCTCGATGAGCTTCTGGTGGCGGCGCTGCACGGAGCAGTCGCGATCGCCGAGGTACACGGCGTTGCCGTGCTGGTCCGCGAACACTTGGATCTCGATGTGGCGCGGGTGGGTGAGGTACTTCTCGAGGTAGGCCTCGTCACGGCCGAAGTAGGCGAGGGCCTCGCGCTGGGCCGACTCGAGGGCGGCCGCAGCCTCGTCGGGCGAGTCGACGACCTTCATGCCCCGTCCGCCGCCGCCGTACGCGGCCTTGATGGCCACCGGCCAGCCGAACTGCTCGCCGAACGCGATGACGTCGGCGGGTCCGGTCACCGGGTCGGTGGTGCCCGGGACGCTGGCCACATCGCCGCGGGCCGCGGCCTTGCGGGCCGAGATCTTGTCGCCCATGTCCTCGATGGCCTCGGGCGGCGGACCGATCCACGCAACCCCCATGGCCGTGATGGCCCGTGCGAAGTCGGCGTTCTCCGAGTAGAAGCCGTACCCGGGGTGCACCCCGTCGGCGCCCGAGCGCTGGATGACCTCGATGATCTTGTCCTGGTTGAGGTACGACTCCGCCGCGGACTGCCCGCCGAGCGCGTAGGCCTCGTCGGCGAAGCGCACGTGCAGCGCGTCACGGTCGACGTCGGAGTAGACGGCCACGGTCGTGATGCCCATCTCCCGGCACGTCCGCATGACCCGTACGGCGATCTCGCCCCGGTTCGCGATGAGGATCTTCTGCAGCACTGGGGCGTTTCTCCCGATGTGGCGGACGTGGGGCGGGCCGTATCCTACGGGTCGTGACCTCCGCCGCTGCCACTCCGAACGGATCGGGCCCGCTGGGCCCGATCCGCCGTCTCGACGAGGTCGATTCGACCAACCGCTACGCGCTCGACGCGGCCCGCGCCGGGGAGGCCTCCGGCCTCGTGGTGATGGCGGACCACCAGAGCGCGGGGCGGGGCCGGTTGGGTCGTACCTGGGAGGCGCCGGCCGGGGCCTCGTTGCTCATGTCGATCCTGCTGCGCCCGACGATCCGCCTCGAGGCCGTCCACCTGCTCACGATGGCGGCCGGGCTCGCGATGGCCGACGCGGTCGAGGCGGTGGCGGGGTTCGCGCCGACGATCAAGTGGCCGAACGACCTGCTGGTGGGAGACCGCAAGCTTGCCGGCATGCTCACCGAGGCCGAGGTGACCGACGGCGAGGTGACCGCGGTCGTCGTCGGCATCGGGGTCAACGTGCAGTGGACCGACTTCCCGCCCGAGATTGCGCAGACCGCCACGGCCTGCAACCTCGTGGTCGGGCACGACGTCTCGCGCGACGCACTCCTCGATGCGTTCGTCGCCCGCTACGGGTCCCGCCTCGCCGACCTCGACGCGGTGCCCGAGGACTACCGGGCCCGACTCGGCACGCTCGGGCGACGGGTCCGCATCGAACTCGCGTCCGAGTCGTTCGAGGGCGAGGCGGTGGGGGTGTCCGACGACGGGTCGCTCGAGGTTCGCACCGACGACGGCCCCCGGATCGTGACCGCGGGCGACGTGATCCACCTGCGACCGGCCTGAGGCGCGCGGCCCGGCGCCTCCGGGTCAGGGGTCGAGGTCGTGGGCGAGCAGGTCGCGCCAGGCCGACTGCACCTCGATGGCCACCGGGCCGGGGGCGGAGGTGAGGGCGCGCCCATCGACCTGCGCGATGGGCTGGATCTCGCGGGTGCTCGAGGTGAGGAAGGCCTCGTCGGCGGTGTGGAGCGCACCGATCGGGAGGTCCGCCTCGGTGCAGGCGATGCCGGTCCGGTCGCACAACTCCAGCACGAGGTCGCGGGTCACGCCCGCGAGGCAGCCGCTGGACAGCGGCGGGGTCGCGAGCGTGCCGTCGAGCGCCACGAACACGTTCGAGCCCGTGCCCTCGCAGAGTTCGTCGCGGGTGTTCGGGAAGATGGCCTCGCTGGCGCCGCGATCGTGCGCATGGGCCAGCGCGCGAACGTTCTCCGCGTACGAGGTGGTCTTCAGGCCCGCGGTCGCGCCGCGCTCGTTCCGGCACCACGGCACGGTGACGACGTCCGCGGTGGGGGGCCAGACCGTGAGTCCACCGGAGGCGACGACCACGGTCGGCGGAACGCCGCCCCGCTCGGAGCCGAGGGGGGCGACCCCGCCGGTCACCGTGATGCGCAGGCGCGCGTCGGGCAGCCCGTTGGCGGCGATCACCGCGTCGGCCGCCGCCCGCAGCGTCGCGCCGTCGGGGGGCACGAGGCCGAGCGCGGCGGCCGAGCGACCGAGGCGTTCGATGTGGCGGGTCCACGCGAAGGGCACCCCGCCGTAGACCCGCAGGGTCTCGAACACGCCGTCGCCGGTCAGCAGGCCGTGGTCCATCGGCGAGATGCGCGCCGCCTCGTCGTCCACGAGCGCGCCGTCGACCCAGATCGTCACGGCGCGCCCACCGGACGGGGGGCCGAGGTCGTGCTGCCGGCGGCGGCGAGCAGGCGGGCTGCCTTGAGTTCGGTCTCGGCCCACTCCGCCGCCGGATCGGAACCGACGGTGATGCCGGCGCCGGTGCCGAAGGTCGTGTGGTCGGTGACCGTGAACGTCCGGATGGCCACTGCGAGGTCCGCGCGCTGGCGCTCGGTGTCGATCCACCCGACCGCCCCGCAGTAGTACCCGCGCGCCGTCGGCTCCAGGGTCTCGATGATCCGCAGCACCCGCGGCTTCGGTGCGCCCGTGACCGAAGCCGGCGGGAACGTCGCCCGCAGCAGGCCGCCGAGGCCGACCCCGGGGGCGAGGCGTCCGACCACCGTGCTCACGAGGTGGTGCAGCCCCGGGTGCGGTTCGAGGGCGCAGAGTGCGGGGACCGTGATCGATCCGGGCGAGCAGACGCGCCCGAGATCGTTGCGGGCGAGGTCCACGATCATGACGTTCTCGGCGCGGTCCTTGGCGCTCTCGAGCAGGTCGGCGGCGTCGCGGGCTGTGCCCTTGATCGGCCGCGTCTCGACCCGACGGCCATCGAGGCGCAGGAACCGTTCGGGGGAGGCCGACACGACCGCGAGGTCCTCGCCGCGGATCAGCGCGGCGTGCGGTGAGGGGTTGTGACGGTCGAGCGCGTCGAAGAGCTCGACCGGATCGCCCGGGTGGTCGTTGCGGAGCGTGCGGGTCAGGTTCGCCTGGTAGCACTCGCCGGCCCGCTCGAGCCCGATGATCTCGGCGACCGCGGCCTCGTAGCGGGCTCGGTCCATGGAGGAGTGCCACGCGCCGGTGAGGCCCGTCGACCCGGTGCGGGGCGTCGCGGCGTCGAGTGCGTGCTGCAGGCGACGGGCACCGGTGCCGCCCCCGACGACCACCGGCGGTCGGTCCGGCGCGAGCACGAGCCGGGCGGCGAAGCGCGTGAGGTGCAGATCGGGCACGGTGCGCGGGTGCGGCGGTCGTCCCGTCGGCTCGATGTCGCGGCCGAGTTCGTAGGCGATCGCGCCGGCCCACCAGCCCGGGGTCAGCGACGCGAGGGCGTCGAGGGCGGCGGCACCGTCGAGGCGGAGCCGTTCGACCGGTTCGATCGCGATGACGGTCCGGGCACCGTCCCGGACGACGGCGAGGTCCTCGTGGGGATCGAGGACGCGCAGCAGGGAACCGGCGAGCACCGCGCCGACGTTACCCGGCGAGATGGCGCCGCCCATCCGGCGCCCGCGAGGGGTGGCGGGGGTCGCGCCGGTAGGCTCAGGCTCCCATGGCGTCGACCCCCCGGCCAGCGTTGCGTTCCCGTCCCTTCGTCGCGAGGTACCTCGTGGCGCTCGGCGTCACGTTCGTCACCCTCCTCACGGGCGTGGTCGCGGTGAACTTCGCGGTGAACCAGAAGTTGGCTGGCATCGGTCGGGTCGACGGTCTCGAGCTCCCGAGCAGTCCGGGCAAGGCCGGGAACTTCCTGGTGCTGGGATCGGACTCCCGCTCCTTCGTGCAGAACCAGACCCAGATCGACGCCTTCGGCTCGACGGCGGACGCCGGTGGTACCCGGTCCGACACCCTCATGATCGTCCACATCGATCCGGACGCGAAGAAGTCCCTGCTCGTCTCGATCCCCCGGGACACGCTCGTCGACATCCCGGGGCAGGGGAAGCAGAAGATCAACGCGGCGTTCAACGACGGCCCGCAGAAGGTCATCGACACGATCCAGCAGAACTTCGGCGTGCCGATCAACCACTACGTCGAACTCAACTTCGAGGCCTTCATCGGTGTCGTGAATGCGATCGGCACGGTCCCGGTCTACTTCCCGGCCCCGGCTCGGGACGCGTACTCGGGCCTCAACGTCCAGAGCGCGCCCGCCTGCGTCCGGCTGAACGGCGACGCGGCGCTCGCGTACGTGCGGGCCCGTCACCTCGAGTTCTACGACTCGACGACCGGGCGGTGGTCCTATGCGGATGCCATCCCGGACATCGGGCGCATCGGCCGGCAGCAGAACTTCATCCGCCGCCTCGGCGTGGTCGCGGCGCAGAAGGCCGGCCGGAACCCGTTCACCGCGAACCGCATGGCGAACGCGGTCATCCCGAAGCTCACGGTCGACGAGGGGCTGGGACGCTCCGACATCTTCGCCCTCGTCAACACGTTCCGCACCGTCGACCCCTCCGACACCTCGAGCATCGAGATGGTCACGCTCCCGACCGAGGGCGGTCCGAGTTACAACGGGCAGTCGGTGCTGTACCTCGACCAACCGAACGCGGAGGCGACGCTCGCCCGATTGCGCACCTTCGGGCCGACGGACGACCCGACGCAGTCCACCGCCCCGATCAAGGTGTCGCCCTCGCAGGTGCGCGTGCGGGTCCTCAACGGTTCGAGCACCTCGGGCCTCGCCGGCCAGACGCTGACCGAACTGCAGCGCTACTCGTTCCAGCCAGCCGGCTTCGGTAACGCGGCGCGGGTCTCGGCCACGCAGATCCGGTACCGACCGGGTCGCCTCGACAGCGGGCGCCTGGTGCAGCAGTACCTCGGAGGCATCGGCACGCTCACCGAGGACCGGTCGCTCATCGATGCGGACGTCGCGATCATCGTCGGACCGGATTTCGGTTCCGTGCGGGCGCCCGGTTCGACCGGCGCGAACACCTCGAGGTCCACGACCACGACACGACCCGCGTCCGGTGGCGGGTCGACCGGCGCGCCGACCGCGCCGGCCTGCTGATCACTCCGCGGCGCGTCGACGCGGCGGTCCTGAGCCGTCCCCACCGGCCCTAGACTGCTCGGCCGTGAGCGATGTCGCCGTCATCGGGGCCGGGTACGTCGGGCTGACCACTGCCGCCTGCCTCGCCCACCTCGGGCACCGGGTCGTGGCGGCCGACATCGACGCGGCACGGGTCGAGCGGCTGCGTCGGGGCGAGACCCCGATCCACGAGGACGGCCTGCCGGAACTCGTCGCCGAGGGTCTCGAATCCGGGCGCCTCCGGTTCGTCGTCGGGGCGGCGGCGGCGATCCCCGAGGCCGAGTTCGTGTTCCTCTGCGTGCCGACGCCCCAGGGCGACGACGGCGCCGCCGACCTCTCCTTCGTGGAGGGCGTGGTGCGCGAGATCGCCGAGCACCTGCGGCCGGGCTCGGTGGTCATCAACAAGTCCACGATGCCGGTCGGCTCGACCCGCACGGTGCAGCGGATCCTGGGCGAGTCGGGCGCGTCCATCGACGAGATCGGTGTCGCCTCCAACCCCGAGTTCCTCCGCGAGGGCACCTCGGTGCGTGACTTCCTCCAGGCCTCCCGCGTCGTTGTCGGCTGCGACAACCCGGCGACCGCGGTCCGGGTGAGTGAGCTGTACGCCGGCGTGCGGGCGCCGATCGTGGTCACCGACCCGGCCTCGGCCGAGATGATCAAGTACGCCTCGAACGCGTTCCTCGCCACGAAGATCTCCTTCATGAACGCGGTGGCCAACCTGTGCGAGGCGGTCGGGGCCGACGTCAACGAGGTCGCGCTCGGCATGGGCTACGACCCGCGCATCGGGTTCGAGTTCCTCCAACCCGGCCCCGGGTACGGCGGGTCCTGCTTCCCGAAGGACACTGCGGCGCTCATGCACACGGCCCGTCGGGCGGAGGCCGACTTCCCGTTGCTCCAGGGCGTGATCGACGGGAACCGTGAGCAGCACGACCGGATGGTCGCCAAGGCCCGGCGGCTCGCCGGGGGCTCGCTCGCCGGCGTCGACGTCGGGGTCTGGGGGCTGACGTTCAAGGCGAACACCGACGACGTGCGGGACTCGCCGGCCGTCTACATCGTGCGGCGCCTGCTCGAGGACGGCGCGGTCGTGCGCGCCTACGACCCGGCGGCGCGCGCGGAGGCCGTCGACCTCCCGGGCTGCACCCGGGTCGACACCGCGCTCGAGGCCGCCAAGGGGGCGGGCCTGCTCGTCGTGCTCACCGAGTGGGACGAGTTCCGCTGGATCGACCACACCGACCTCGCCGACGTGATGGCGGCGAGGCGGATCCTCGACACCCGCAACGTGCTCGACGCGGTGGGGCTGCGCCGCCGCGGGTGGGAGTACCAGGGCGTCGGTCGCTGATGCCCCGCGCGGTCGTGACCGGCGGCGCCGGGTTCCTCGGATCGCACCTGTGCGCCCGGCTGCTCGATCGCGGCTACGAGGTGGTCGCGGTCGACAACCTCCTGACCGGGCGCCGTGCGAACCTCGACGACCTGGCGGGCCGTGCCGGATTCACCTTCGTCGAGGCCGATGTGATCGCCGGGCTCGAGGTGGTCGGACCGGTGGACGCGGTGCTGCACTTCGCGAGTCCGGCCAGCCCGCCCGAGTACCTGCGGCTGCCGTTCGAGACGCTGGACGTCGGGTCGATCGGGACCCGGCACGCGCTCGACCTCGCCCGAGCGAACGGGGCGCGGTTCCTGCTCGCGTCGACGAGCGAGATCTATGGGGACCCGGAGGTGCATCCGCAGCCGGAGTCCTACTGGGGCAACGTGAACTCGACCGGCCCGCGGTCGGTCTACGACGAGGCGAAGCGGTTCGCCGAGGCGCTGGCGATGGCCTACCTCCGGTACCACGACGTGGACGTCAAGATCGCACGCATCTTCAACACCATGGGCCCGCGCATGAAGCCGGAGGACGGCCGCGTGGTGTCGAACTTCCTCGTCCGGGCGATCCAAGGCCGACCGCTCACCGTGTACGGGGACGGCACGCAGACCCGGTCGTTCTGCTTCGTGGAGGACGAGGTGGCCGGACTCATCGCGCTCCTCGAGTCCGATCACCGCGGTCCGATGAACATCGGCAACCCGGGGGAGTTCACGATCCTCGAACTCGCCGCGCTCGTGCTCGAGGTGACCGGTGCGGAGGTACCGATCGTGCACGAGGAGCTCCCGGCCGACGATCCGGTCCGCCGGCGGCCGGACATCTCACTGGCGCGCACGGTGCTCGGCTGGGAGCCGCGCGTGGCGTTGCGGGAGGCGCTCGAGCGCACGTGCGGGTGGTACCGCGACGAGCTCGCCCGCGCCGGTACGCCATGAGCCCCCGGTGGGCGGCGGTCGTGGTCGCCTACGAGTCCGGTCCCCTGCTCACCGACTGCGTCGGCGCGCTCCTCACCGACGACTCGGCCGGGGGTCCGCCCGAGGTCGTGGTGGTCGACAACGGCTCGGGCGACGGGTCGATCGAACGCCTCGGGGCCACCCACCCGGAGGTCGCGGTGTTGCGACCGGGTGCCAACCTCGGCTACGCCCGGGCCGCGAACCTCGGCACGGCCGCCACACGGGCCCCGATCGTCGCCGTCATCAACCCGGATGCCCTCGTCACCCCGGGCGCAGGCGCGGCGGTCCTCGCCCGGTTCGACGCGGATGCACACCTCGGTGCCGTCGGACC
Organism: Actinomycetes bacterium; assembly: GCA_046074845.1. GTDB lineage: Bacteria > Actinomycetota > Acidimicrobiia > IMCC26256 > IMCC26256 > IMCC26256. The sequence continues at coordinate 29,767 of JBJTOY010000027.1, forward strand.
CCGGATCCTCGAGTCGGACGGTTCGGTGTACCCGAGCGCCCGGCGGGTGCCCTCGACCCGGGACGCGATCGGCCACGCCGTGCTCGGGACGATCCGGCCGCACAACGCAGCGACCCGCCGGTACCGCGAGCTCGACGCCGACCCGGAGGTGGCCCGCGAGGTCGACTGGGTCTCGGGGGCCGCGGTCTGGCTGCGCCGTTCGGCCCTCGACGCCATCGGAGGTTGGGACGAGGGCTACTTCATGTACGTCGAGGACGTGGACCTCTGCTGGCGCCTCGGGCGCGCCGGCTGGACGGTCGCCTACGAGCCGACGGCCACCGTCTCCCACGTCCAGGGGGTGAGCACCGCGGGGCACCCGTACCGCATGGTGGTCGCCCACCACCGGTCGACGCTGCGGTTCGCGGGTAAGCGGTGGCACGGCGTCCGGAGGGTCCTGCTCGCACCGCTCGTTGTGCTGCTGGCGGTGCGCGCGGGACTCGTGATCGCCGTGCGCTGGGCGCGCCCTGAACGCGCCGCGGCCGGGCTAGGTTGACGTCGCCATGGCGAAGACGACGACCAAGTACAAGCGGGCGAAGATGCGGTCGAGGGCCCGGCGCCCGAAGCGCGGCGGGGCGAACCGCTCCTGGAACATCGCCATCGGCGCGGTGGTGGTCGTGGGCGTCGTCCTCGTGGCCGTGAGTTCGTCCTCCTACCGGTCGGCGGCCGAGGTGAGCCCGAAGATCGGCGAGCACTGGCACGGCTACCTCGGGGTCAACGTGTGCGGCACCTGGCTGCCGGATGCGCCGTCCTTCGAGGAGGTCGCGGGCTCGACGACGGTGCGCGCCGGCATCCACTCCCACGGCGACGGACTCATGCACACCCACCCGTACTCCTCGAGCGAGGCGGGCAACAACGCGGTCGTCGGTCGGTTCCTCGAGGAGGGCGGCTGGAAGCTCTCCGAGACCTCGATGTCGATGTGGGACGGCACCAAGCACTCGAATGGCGACACCTGCACGATCGGCGGCAAGGAGCAGGAGGCCGTCGTGCAGTGGGCCACGGGATTCCCGGGCAAGCCGTGGAGCGGCGAGGCGCGCAGCGGTGATCCGGCGTCCCACAAGTACGACGACAACGAGATCGTTGCGGTCTACTTCCTGCCGAAGGGATCGAAGTTGCCGAAGCCGCCAGGGGCCGAGGAATCGCTCGCCAACATCACTGACGTCGACGGCGCGAACCTCGGCACGACCGGGCTCGACGGGGTGACCGGTATCACCGGCGCGACCGGGACCACGGGGGCGACCGGTCCCGACCCGACGTCCGGGGCCAGCGGCGCCACCGGCGCGAGCGGAGCGACCGCCACGCCGTGAGGGCCGTCGTCCTCGTCGGGGGAGAGGGGACGCGGCTCCGGCCGCTGACCCTCCACACCCCGAAGCCGTTGCTCAGCATCGCCAACGTCGCCTTCATCGAACGCCAGCTCACCTGGCTCGCCCGCCACGGCGTGGCCGAGGTCACCCTCTCGCTCGGCTACCTGCCCGACGCGTTCACACGGCACTTCGCGGGTGACCGGTTCGGCGACCTGCGGCTCGACTACGCGGTCGAGGACGAACCGCTCGGAACGGCGGGGGCCATCCGGTTCGCGGCCCGCGAGCCGGACGAGCGCATCGTGGTCTGCAACGGCGATGTGCTCACCGACCTCGACCTCGGGGAGATGCTCGCGTTCCACGAGGCCACCGGCGGCGAGGCCACCATCGCGCTCACCCGGGTCGAGGACCCCTCGGCCTTCGGGGTGGTCCCCACCCGGGAGGACGGCGAGGTCATCGCGTTCGTCGAGAAGCCGCCGCCCGGTCAGGCGCCGACGAACTGGATCAACGCGGGTACCTACATCCTCGAGCCGAGCGTGCTCGCGCGTATCCCGGCGGACCTCAACGTGAGCATCGAGCGCGAGACGTTCCCGCGCATGCTCGAGCGCCCCGGTCGCCTCCACGCGCTGCCGAGCGACGCGTACTGGCTCGACATCGGGACCCCGGCCAAGTTCATGCAGGCCCAGCGCGACGTCGTGGGCGGTTGGCTCGGGCTGCCGCCGGCCCCCGGTGCGGAGGAACACGCGCCCGGGGTCTGGGTCCAGGGTTCGCCGTCGATCGGGGCGGACGTGTGGCTCGAGGGCCCGAGCCTCATCGGTGACGGCGCAGTGCTCGAGGCCGGCGCTCGGATCGTCGCGTCGGTCATCGGTGCCGGCTGCCGGGTCGGCGCGCAGGCCACGGTCCGGGACTCGGTCCTGCTGCCCGGCGCGGAGGTGTCGGCCGGTGCCGAGGTCGTCAGGACGGCGGTGGACCGGACGGTGGAGCTGTCCTGCGGGTGAGCGCAGCGCCGTCGGCGAACCGACGCAGTTCCTCGAGCGGCACGGGCGGGCGGGGCCGACCCACGTAGGCGGGATCCGGGCGCCCGACGGTCACGAGCGCGTGCGGCAACCACGGGCCGGGGAGCCCGAGTGCATCGCGAGCCTCGGCCGGGCAGAACATGGGTGCGGCCACCCAGCAGGACGCCCACGCGTCGTCGGCCACCGCGAGCATGAGGTTCTCGACCGCGGCGCCCAGCGACAGCAGCGCCAGACCCCACTCGGCGATCCGTCGCCCGTCGTCCGGGTACTCGTCGAGCCCGTCGGTCGTGAGGCATGCGAGCACGAGGGCCGGCGCACCGGTGAGCTTGGTGTGCGATGCCGTGACGAGCGCGTCCACCCTCGCCGGGTCGAGGCCGTCGGCCAGCAGGTCGTGCCGCCAGCGCTCGCCCATGCCGTGCGCGAGGGCGCCCTTGCTCGCCGCGTCATCGAGGACGACGAATCGCCAGGGCCGGGAGTGGTGCGGCGCCGGCGCGATGCACGCCGCCTCCACCCAGCGGTCGAGGAGGGCGCGCGGCACGGGGTGATCGAGGTAGGCGCGGATCGAGCGGCGCGCCTCGAGGAACCCGGGCAGGGTGCTCACCGGAACAGGTCGTCCTGGGGTCGGCGGACGAGTTCGCGCACCGACGCCTCACGGAACCAGGCGGGGTCGAGGCCGCGCACGATGGCCACGGCGACGCCGTTCGCCTTGCCCATGACGAGCTCGGCCGCCGACGCGATCTCGTCGGCCACCGCGACCTCGGTGACCTGCAACGCGCGGCCGCGGCCGTCCGCCGTGCCGCGCAGGTCGAGGACCGCTGCGATCCCGGCGACCCCGATCGCCACGTCGGTCAGTCCGTGGCGCCAGGCTCGTCCGAAGGTGTCCGACACGATGACGCCGACGTCGACCTTCTCGACGCCGCGCAGGGCGTCGCGGATGCGCCGGGCCGATCGGTCGGCATCGACCGGCAGCAGCGCCGCGGTGCCGTCCTCGACGTTGGACAGGTCGATGCCCGCGTTCGCGCACACGAAGCCGTGGGTCGTCTCGCTGATCGTGAGGTCCCCGCGCCGGCGCAGGATCCGCACGGACTCGGCCTCGACGAGCGCACGCTTGGCCGCCGGATCGTCGTGGTCGAGCGGCACGATGCGGCCCTCGGCCTTCGACACGACCTTCTGGGTGACGACGAGGCAGTCGCCGTCGTGGAGCGGGGTGCCTGCGGTCCACGCGGCCCGGGCGATGAGCTCGCCGAGGTCGTCGCCCTCGCGCACCTCGGGGATGCCGAGCAGGGGGATGATCGAGAGCGGTTCCACGGCGGCGCCGGTTCAGGCGACGGCGTCGAGGGCGTGCTGCGCGAGTGCGGCGGCGACGCGGGCATCGGTCATGAGGGTCTCGGCGACGACCGGCCGGACCCCGGTCGCGGCGACCTCGGCGGCGCGGGCCGCGTCGCGGTCGTCGATGACCAGCGTCGAGCAGAACGGCGCGTAGATCTCGGCGACGCCGACGCAGGACACCTCGATGCCGAGGGGTCCCATGAGGCGGTCGGCGGGCCCCTTCACCGTGGTGCCGGCGATGATCGGGCTGACCCCGACGACCCGGTCGCGACGAGCGATGAGCGCGTCGCGCACCCCGGGGATCGCGAGGATGGGCCCGATCGAGATGATCGGGTTCGACGGGCAGACGATGATCGTGTCCGCCGTGCCGATGGCCTCGAGCACGCCGGGGGCGGGGCGGGCGGCGGACGCCCCGTCGAACTCGACCGCGACCACGGGCGGAGCCGTGCGCTCGCGCACGAACCACTCCTGCATGCGCAGCACCTCGAGGTCGCCGTCGGGTCGCTCGACGGTGATGCGCGTGCTCACCGTGTCGTCGGTCATCGGTACGAGGCGGGTCCTGACCCCCCAGGCCGCGGCGATGTCGGCGGTCACGGCGCTGAGCGTCGCGCCGGCCCGGAGTCGCTCGCTCCGGTACAGGTGCGTCGCGAGGTCGAGATCCCCGAGGCGGAACCAGGTGTCGGCGCCGTAGCGGGTGAGCGCGTCGATGGTGCGGAACGACTCGCCCTCGAGTCCCCAGCCCTGCTCGGGGTGCTCGGCCCCGGCGAGGGTGTAGGTGACCGTGTCGAGGTCCGGGCAGACCGTGAGGCCGTGGAACACCTCGTCGTCGGCCGTGTTGACGATGGCCGTCACGCCCTCGGGCGGCACGACCCGGACGAGCCCGCGCAGGAAGCGGGCGGCACCGACTCCTCCGGCGAGTGCGACGAGCATGCGGAGAGGGTAACCGGGGCCGGACGCGACGACGCCCCCGGGCGGACCCGGGGGCGTCGCGTCGCACCGAGGTGCAGCGGAGGGGGGAGAACCGCTGCGCCCGTGGTGGACGGATTGATCAGCCGCGCCGCGAGCGCACCCGGTCCACGCCCGAGCCCACGGCCGCGCCGACCGTCGCGGGGACCGTGCGCACGGACTCGGGGATCGCGCCGGCGACCTGGGTGGGGACGCCCTTGACCGACTCGGGGATGGCGGCCGTCACCTGTGCGGGCACGCCGCGGAGCTGCTCGACGGCGGGCTCGATGCGCGTGCGCACGGCCTCGACCGCCGGGGTCACGACGTCCTTGGCCTGCTCGGTGACGGAGGCGGCCACGGTGCGCGGGCTGGCGATGTGGGCCACGACGTAGTGGCCGGCGTCGCCCGCACGGGTGCGCAGATCGGCGGACCGCTCGGCGAGGCGGGCCTGCAGGTCCTGCCGTCGCTGCTGGACCTGCTGGAACCCGAGCACCCCGGCGCCGATGGCGATGTACCCGGCGTCGGTGGCGGACTTGCGGAGGTCGATGGCCATGGTGGCTCCTGTCCTGTGGGGTGCGGGACCGGGGGGCGGTCGGAACCCACGTGGGTGGGGATCGATGGGCTCGCAGCCGGGGGGAGGCGGACTCCCGCCCGACCCGAGTGGGAGCAGGATAGCGCAGATGCATAACAGTTGCAAGCAGTCCGGAGGCCCTCGGACCGCCGCCGGGGCGCCCGGCGGGAGAGGGTGGGCCGGGGCCCGCGGGTAGGTTCGTCCCGATGGATGGCGATGAGCCGGTGCCCCCGACCGGGACCGCGGACACCGAGGCGGCCGACCCCGCCGGGCCAGGACCGGAGGCCGGCACCGACCCCGCAGCCGTGTCGCCCGGGTCGGGGACGGCGGGGCCCGGACCCGACGACCCGCCCCCGGAGGCATCCGATCAGTGGTTCGTCGACGGCTACGACGACCTGTTCGAGGAGGGCCCCCGACCGCCGGTGGTCGCGGTCGTGGTGGTGCGGGACCCCGGCGCCTGGTTCGAGGAGGCCCTCGCCTCGCTCGCCGGCCTCGACTACCCGGAGCTGTCGATCCTCGTCATCGACGACGGGTCGGCGGAGGACCCGACGCCCCGGATCGCCGCGGTGGCGCCGGCGGCCTTCGTCCGGCGGCGGGAGACGGCGGGTGGCTTCGCATCGGCGGCGAACGACGTCATCGCCACGGTGCAGGGTGCACCGTTCCTGCTCTTCGTGCACGGCGACGCGGTCCTCGACCCGAACGCCCTGACGGTCCTCGTCGACGAGGCGGTGCGGTCCAACGCCGGCATCGTCGGTCCGAAGGTCGTGCGCCACGACGACGTGGCCGCGCTCCTCGAGGTCGGCATGACGGTCGACCGGCTCGGTGCTCCGCACACCATGATCGAGCCGGGGGAGATCGACCAGGAGCAGCACGACGCGGTGCGCGACGTCTTCTGGATCTCCGGGGTCACGATGCTGGTGCGGGCCGATCTGTTCGCCGAGATCGGCGGGTTCGACGCCGATGCGGCGCCGGGTGCCGAGGATGTGGACCTCGGGTGGCGCGCCCGGATCGCCGGCGCCCGGATCATGGTGGCGCCCGACGCCCGGGTGCGCCACCACCTCGAGGACTCGCTGCGGGACGCGCTCGACGCGCCGGAGGTTGAGGTCGAGGCGGCCCGTCACCGGGCGATGCTCACCTCGGCCGGTGCGGCCAGCCTCGCCTGGGTGGTGCCCTTCGCGGTGCTCCTCGCGGTGCTCGAGGCCGTCGCCGCCCTCCTCACCGGGCATCGTCGACGCGCCGGTTCGGTCCTCGGTGGGTGGTGGCGGGCCCTGCGCGGGGTCCCGGCCGCCCGAGCGGCCCGCCGTGCGGCGCAGTCCCACCGTCGGGTGCACGACGGGGACCTCCGGTACCTGCAGAGCCGCGGTTCCTCGCGGGTGCGACGGTTCATGAACGGGACGCTGCACGCGGACGATCGGCTGCGCGGGCTGTCGGCCGCCGGCCGCACGATCACCGACGTCGCTGCGGAGCGGGTGCGGGAACCCGTCGGGATCGCGGTCATCGTCTTCACGGTGCTCGTTGCGATCGGCTCGCGCGGCCTCCTCCTCGGCACGGTGCCCCAGGTCGGGCAGTTCCGGGTGTGGCCCGGGGTGGGGGACGCACTCACGACCTTCACGAGTGGGTGGCGCGACTCACTCCTCGGCGCGAGCACGCAGCAGCCGCCGCTGCTGGTCGTGGTCTCCGGTCTCGGCACCCTGCTCCTCGGCGCCACGGGGTTGGCCCGCACGCTGCTCATCGTCGCGGCCATGCCGGTCGGTGTCCTCGCGGCGTGGCGCCTCGGGCGTGCGGTCGCCGGACCGGGCAGTGCGGCGGTGGTCACCGGACTCGCCTACGGCGTCCTCCCGTTGCCGCGCAACGCAATCGCCGCCGGTCGCATCGGCCCGCTCGTGGCCTACGCCGTCGCACCGGCCATCGTGCTCGGGGTCGCGCGCCTCGCCGGGCTGCTCGAGGTCCCGCGTCGAGGGCGCCGCCGTCTCGTCGCGGTCGCGGCGCTCACCGCGTTCGCCGCGGTCTGGTGGCCGCCCGCGCTGCTCCTCCCGCTCGTCGTCGCCCTGGCGGTCGCGATCGCGTCGCCGTTCACCCGGGCGGGCGGCGCCGGCCCCGCGTGGCGGCCCGCCGCGCTCACGTCGCTGGGGGCGCTCGCGCTGCTGCTGCCGTGGCCACTCGTGCTCCTCGGCCTCCACGACGGCGCAACCCTCGGGTTCGCCTACTCCGGGCATCTGCGGGTGATCGACATCCTTCGCCTGCACACGGGTCCGGCCGGTGCCGGCCCGGCGATCTGGGTGCTCCTCGGCGTGGCGTTCATCGTGCTGCTCGTGGCGTCCGGGCCGCGCTTCGTGTGGGCGGTGCGGGCCTGGGCCCTCATGGTGATCGGCTACGCCGCGGCCTGGCTCCCCGGACGGTTCGCCCCCGGCTGGTCGGTCCCCGTGCGCGAGGGCCTGCTGGTGCCGGCGGCGGTCGGCCTCGCGCTCGCGGTCGGACTCGGTGCCGCGGCGTTCGCGGCCGACCTCGGGCGACGCGGGTTCGGCTGGCGACAGGTCGCCGTCGTCGTCGCCGCGGGTTCCCTCGTGATCCCGGCCCTCGCCTTCGCCGCCGACACGCTCGGCGGCCGATGGGGCGCGCCGTCGAACACGTGGGCCGATGAACTCTCCTGGATGGAGGGGCGGGCGAGTGCGGGTGACTTCCGCGTCCTGTGGCTCGGTGACGCGACGATCCTGCCGCTCGATCCGGGTCGGCGTGGTGCGGTGGCCTACGGCGTGACCGCCAACGGGACGGGCGACGCGCGCGTGCTCGTCCCCACGCCCGCCCGCGGCGTGCAGGCACGGATCGCCGAGGCGGTGGACGCGCTGCGCGCGCGGTCCACGAACCGCATCGGTGCCATGGTCGGACCGATGGGCTTCCGGTTCATCGCGGTGCCCGAGACTCCCGGCCCCGACCAGCGACCGCTCCGACCCGCGCCCGACGACCTCACGGGCACGCTCGCCGATCAGCTCGACCTCGTCCGGCTCGAGACCCGGGACGGGCTCACGCTCTACGAGGTGGAGCCGTGGCGACCCGTGCGCGCCGTCCTGCCGGCGGACGGCGGCCCACCGGTTCCGGCCCGGGCCGACGCCCGCAACCCGGCCGGGCGCGTGACGCTCGCGGTGCCCGCCTCGGGCGCGTGGCGGGCTCGGGGCGGCACGCCGGCGACCGCATTGGAGCGTGCCCGGGTCGACGGGTGGGCCAACGGCTACCGACTCCCCAGCCCGGGTCCCGTGCGGTTCGACTTCGCGTGGCAGTGGCTGCGGTGGCCGGCGGTCGCGCTGCAGCTCGGGGTCCTCGTCGGCGCGGTGCTGCTGTGGCGCTCCGATCGGCCGCGCCGGGCCCGCGTCGTCGCCGACGGACCGATCGCGGGTGCGGGGGATCGGGAGGACGGCGCACCCGTCCCGGGCGCGGTGCGGGCGGGCGACGTGGCCGAGCCGCGGAGCGGCGCGTGACCGCCGGGTTGTCGCCGCGTGCGGCGGGTCGGCAGCGGCGGTTCCGTCGGAGCGCCGTCCTCGCGCTGGTGGTCCTCGCGGCCGGCGTGCTCGTGGCCGAACTGCTCCGTCCGTCGGCCTCGCCGTCGGTCGGCATCGATCCGGCCGCCGCCGTGGTCGCGCCCGACGACCTGACGTCGACGTGGTTCTGCGCCGCCGGCACCTCGCAGCCGGGCGGCGCGGCCGACGAGACCGTGGTCGTGGCGAACGCGGCGACCCGAGCCGGCGCGCGGGCCCGGGTGCGCATCAGCGTCCTCACGGGCACGGACGCCGCGGGTGAGCCGATTCCGCCGGTGACCCGGACCGTGACCGTCGGGCCGGCCGCGGAGGTCCGCATCCCGGTGTCCGAACTCGTGCGCGACGCGAACCCGGGGGTCGTGGTGGAGGGGAGCGGCGCGCCCATCGTGGTGACCCACCTGCTGCGGGGCGGCGGCGACACCGCGGCCGGTGCGTGCGCGCGGGGTGGTTCGGACCGTTGGTTCTTCGGCGGCGGGTCGACGGTGCTCGGGTCGAACCTCACGCTGTGGTTGTTCAACCCGTTCCCTGGTGACGCGGTCGTGGACCTGTCGTTCTCCACCGACACCGGCAACGAGGCACCGAACGAGTTCCAGGGTCTCGTGGTGCCCGGACGGACGCGGCTCGCGGTGGCGCTCGACGCGGGCGTGCGGCGACGCACCGTGGTGGCGGCCGAGGTGCGTACCCGCCGCGGCCGCGTCGTGGCCGAGCAGACCCAGGCACTCGACGGCCGGGACGGACGTCGCGGGCTGGCCCTCGTCGCGGGCGCGCCGGCGGTCGCGGACTCCTGGTTCTTCGACGGCGGCGTGGCCCGGGGTGACCGCACGACGACGCTCACGGTGGCGAACCCGGGCGACGAGGTCCAACGGGTGCGGATTGAGACGACGCTCGCCGGTGTCGTGCGGATCGAGCCGGTGGAGGTCGAGGTGCCACCCCGGGGGGTGACCCTCGTCGACGCCGGCGCCCGGGTGCCGGCGGACACCCCGTACGCGTTGCACCTCACCTCGACGGGCGGCGCGGGCGTGGTCGCCCACGAACTCACGGCCATCGCGAACGGCGGGGGGATCGCGGCGGACGGCGGGACCTCCTTCGCCTCGAGTCGCTGGTACGTGGTGCCCGGGCGGGTCGGGACGGATCCGGTGGATGCGGTCAGCGTGCTCGCCCGGCCGAGTCGCAGCATCCGCTGGCGGGCGGACGCGGTCGGGCCGGATCCGCGCCGCATCGCTGCCGGGCGTCTCCGGGCCGGCGGGCTGGTGCGCGTCCCCACGGATGCAACCGGCGCGCTCGTGATCTCGGCGTCCGGCCCGGTGGTGGTCGGGCGTGACAGCGGGGCATCTCCGGGTGTGACGCTGGCGATGGCCGTGCCGGTGTGTCCGTCGCCGATCGGCTCCGGAGGCTCCCCGTGCTGATCGCGGTGGGTCTCGTGGTGGTCGGTGCGCTGGGGGTGGTGGTGTTCGCGGCGGTCGTCGCCCGGCGATCGGGTGCCGACGCGCCGGTGCGCGACACCTACCCGGTGCCCCGCCAACTCGACCGGTCCGACTTCCCCCGTCCGGAGGCGCCGTGGCTGGTCGCACTGTTCACCTCGGCGTCCTGCGACGCGTGCGCGTCGATGCGGGCCAAGGTCGGACCGCTCGCCTCCGACGAGGTCGCGGTGTGCGAGTTCGAGTTCCCGGACGCCCGCGGCCTCCACGAGCGGTACGCGATCAGCGGGGTACCCATGCTGCTCGTCGCGGACCGCATCGGCGTGGTGCACCGGGCCTTCGTCGGCCCGCAGAGCGCGACGGACATCTGGGCGGCGGTCGCTGGCGCCCGCGATCCGTCGGCCGGCATCGAGCCGGGGCTCGGCGCGCTGCCCTGATCGGGGTGTGGCGCCGGTTCGGCGGGCGATGCGCCGCCGCCGACGCTTCGCTGGTCAGCGCCGGCCGGGCTCGTCCGTGCCGCGGGTGATGATCGGCGACTCGACGTCGTCCTCGCGGGCCAGCGACGGTGCCACCACATCGCCATCGGCCTCGGCGGTCACCGCGCGGCGGGGTCCGCCGGCCCGGTAGCCCATGGCGTCGTCGACGAGCCGTTCCACCTCGATGCCGTCGAGGGTCTCGTGCTGGAGGAGTGCCCGGGCCACCGCGTCGAGACCGGGGCGGAACGTGCGCAGGAGGCCGACCGTGCGCTCCTCCTGCTCCCGCAGGATGCGCTCGACCTCCTCGTCGATCACCCGGGCGGTCTCGTCCGAGTAGTCGCGGGTGTGCACGAGGTCCTCGCCGAGGAACACCGCA
>JBJTOY010000028.1:0-4390 GCA_046074845.1 Actinomycetes bacterium
CCGGCATCGACGGCCCGAGGCGCGTCGGCCCGTACGATGCGCGGCGATGGCCGAGCCCGTGATGGATCCCGACGCCCGGCGCGCCCGCCGGCTCGCGACGTGGGCGGCGCGCACGACCCGCCCGCTCGACCTGCTCGCCATGGTCTTCCTCGTCGCGGTGTTCCTGCGCTGGCTGCTCGCGGACCGGCCCCGCGACGTCGGGGTGTGGAACCTGGCGCTGTACCTCGGGTACGCGGTCTGGGCCGCGTTCATCGTCGACTACTTCGTGCGGCTCGCGCTCTCGGTGCCACGGTCGGTGTTCGTGCGCACCCACAAGCTCGACCTGCTCATGGTGCTCGTGCCGTTCCTGCGGATCCTGCGGGTCCTGATCATCATCGTGCGGTCCATCCGGCGGATCCCGACCGAGCGGGTCGCCGCCTCAATGGTGGGGATCGCGGGCGCCGTGGTGACCCTCGGTGCGCTCGTCGTCTGGCGCTACGAGTCGGTGGCCCCGGGTTCGAACATCCGGACCATCGGGCAGGCGTACTGGTGGGCGATCGTCACGACCACCACGGTCGGGTACGGCGACGAGTACCCGATCACCTGGCAGGGCCGCATCGTGGCGTCGGTGATGATGCTCGTGGGCGTCGGGCTCATCGGCACCGTCTCGGCCTCGGTCGCCTCGTGGTTCGTCGGACGCCGGGACGCCGCGACCGACGCACCGGACGGTGCGATCGAACCCGCGGGCCCGGGTGGGACCGTCGACGTCCCGGGCCTCGAGGCCCGCCTCGAGGCGCTGGCCGCTGAGCAGGTCCGCATCCGGGAACTGCTCGAGCGTCTCGTCCCCGAGGACGGACGCGCCTAGCGCTCGGTGGGGGAGATCCGCGCGAGCTTCTGCCAGTGGTGCTGGGTGTGGATCTTGCGCACCGTGCCGCTGCGGGACCGCATGACGAGGCTCTCGCTCGTGGCTCCGCCACCGAAGTAGCGCACGCCCTGGAGCAGGTCGCCGTCCGAGATCCCGGAGGCGGCGAAGAACACGTCGTCCCCGGACACGAGGTCCTCGGCCGTGAGCACCCGGGTGAGGTCGTAGCCCTGTTCGAGGGCGGCGGCGCGCTCGGCGTCGTCGCGGGGCCACAGGCGGCCGAGGATCTCGCCGCTGAGGCACTTGAGCGCGCAGGCCGCGATCACGCCCTCGGGCGTGCCGCCGACCCCGAAGAGGATGTCGGAGCCGGATCCGGGCCAGGCCACCGAGATCGCGCCGGCCACGTCGCCGTCCGGGATGAGCCGGACCCGGGCCCCCGCCTCGCGACAGGCCCGGATGATGTCGGCGTGGCGGTCGCGGTCGAGGATCACCGCGGTGACGTCCTCCACCTTCTCGCCCTTGGCCTTGGCGACCGCCTCGAGGTTCGCCAGCACCGGGGCGTCGAGATCGATGACGTCGCGCGCCTCGGGGCCGACCGCGATCTTGTCCATGTAGACGCAGGGACCCGGATCGAACATCGTGCCTCGCTCGGCGAGCGCGATCACCGAGATGGCGTTGTTGCGCCCCAGGGAGGTGAGGGTCGTGCCGTCGATCGGGTCGACTGCGATGTCGCAGGCCGGGCCCCCGGAGCCGATCTCCTCGCCGTTGAACAGCATGGGCGCCTCGTCCTTCTCGCCCTCACCGATCACCACCACGCCCTCCATCGGCACGGTGTTGAGCACGAGGCGCATGGCGTCGACCGCGGCGCCGTCGGCGCCGTTCTTGTCACCCCGACCCAGCCAACGGCCGGCCGCCAGCGCGGCGGCCTCGGTGGCCCGGGCGAGGTCCATGGCGAGGTTGCGGTCGGGAGCCTGCTGCTGATCCATGGGGCGGCAATCTAGCCGTCACGGTGCGCGGTGCCGATGGGCGACTTGACCGGATTCCGGGCCCCCGGCGAGGGTGGCGGCGACGGAACGGCTCGCGGCGACGGAGGCGGACATGGGGCGACTCGAGGGGCGGACGGCGGTCGTGACCGGAGGCGCGTCGGGCATCGGGCGGGCCACGGTCGAGCGGTTCCTCGCCGAGGGCGCGGCGGTCGAGTCCTGGGACCTCACCGCCCACGACGCACCCGGGGCCACGGTCCGCACGGTCGACGTGACCGACGAGGCGCAGGTCGCCGCCGGCTTCGCGGCCGTGGTCGGCGCGCACGGGCGCGTCGACGCGGTCGTGCACGCGGCGGGCATCGCGAGCGGCGGTCCGGTGCACCTGCTCGACGAGGCCGAGTGGGCCCGGGTCATATCGGTGAACCTCACCGGCACCTTCCTCGTCGACAAGCACGCAGCGGCCACGATGCTCGAGCAGGAGCCGAACGCCGGCGTCGACGGTGGACAGCGCGGTTCGATCGTGAACCTGGCCTCGGTTGAGGGACTCATCGGTACCGAGGGCGGCAGCGCCTACAACGCGTCCAAGGGTGGCGTCGTCATCCTTACCAAGAACCTCGCCATCGACTACGGACGGCGGGGAATCCGGGTGAACGCGATCTGCCCGGGCTTCATCGACACGCCCCTGCTGTCCGGGGTGTTCGGCCTGCCGGGCATGGAGGAGGTCGTCGCCGACATCGCCCGGGCCCACCAGTTGGGACGCCTCGGCCGGCCCGAAGAGATCGCCTCGGTCGCCCTCTTCCTGGCCTCCGACGACGCGTCGTTCGTGACCGGCGCGGCGATCCCGGTGGACGGCGGCTACATCGCCGGCCACCGGCACGGCGTCTCGGACCTGCTCGGGCTCGGCTGAGGTGCGGGCCGCCGACGTGCGAGGATGACCGGGATGCGAGAGCGCGACGCCGACTTCACGACGCACTCCGGGCTCGACGTGGCCCCCGTGTACGGCCCGCCGGACGCCGAGCGCCCGGGTGCGTTCCCGTACACGCGCGGACCGTACGCGTTGATGTACCGCTCCAAGGTCTGGACCATGCGGATGTTCGCGGGCTTCGGCACCGCGCCCGACACGAACCGGCGGTTCCGCGACCTGCTCGCCGCCGGGGGGACCGGTCTCTCGACCGCGTACGACCTTCCGACCCTCATGGGCCGGGACTCGGATGACCCGTTGAGCCTCGGCGAGGTCGGCAAGTGCGGGGTCGCGGTCGACACGCTCGCCGACGTCGAGGACCTCTACACCGGGATCGACCTGGGAGCGGTCACCACCTCGATGACGATCAACTGCGCGGCGCCGATCCTGCTCGCCATGTACGTGGCGGCCGCCGAGGCCGGTGGCACCCCGCGGGCCGCGCTCGGCGGCACGCTCCAGAACGACATGTTCAAGGAGTACCAGGCGCAGAAGGAGTACTTCTTCCCGCCGCGTCCGAGCCTGCGCCTCGTCGCCGACGTCATCGCCTTCTGCGCCCACGAGATGCCCCGGTTCCACCCGGTGTCGGTGTCCGGGTACCACATCCGCGAGGCGGGTTCGACGGCCGTGCAGGAACTCGCGTTCACGTTGGCCAACGGCTTCGCCTACGTGGAGGCGGGCATCGCCCGGGGCCTGGCGGTGGACGCGTTCGCACCGCGCCTGTCGTTCTTCTTCAACGCCCACGTCGACTTCTTCGAGGAGATCGCCAAGTTCCGGGCGGCACGGCGGATCTGGGCCCGGTGGATGCGCGACCGTTACGGCGCGACCGATCCGCGATCACTCCAACTGCGGTTCCACACCCAGACCGCCGGGGTGTCGCTCACCGCGCAACAACCCGAGGTCAACCTGGTGCGCACCGCGATCGAGGCGCTCGCCGGGGTGCTCGGCGGCACGCAGAGCCTCCACACCAACTCCTTCGACGAGGCGCTCGCCCTGCCCTCGGACCGGGCGGCCCGCCTGGCGCTGCGCACCCAGCAGGTGATCGCGCACGAGTCGCGGGTGGCCAACGTCGCCGACCCGCTCGGAGGCTCCTGGTACGTCGAGGAACTCACCGACATGGTCGAGCGGCACGCCGAGGCGGTCTTCGCGCACCTCGACGAGGTGGGGGAGGGCTCCATGCTCGAGGGCGTGCTGCGCGAGATCGACTCCGGATGGTTCATGGGCGAGATCGCAGACAGCGCCTACGAACTCGAGCGCAAGCTCAACGACGGTCGCCACACCATCGTGGGCGTGAACGACTTCACCGAGGGCAACGAGGAGGGGTCCCCCGACCTGCTGCTCATCGGACCGCAGTTCGAGGACAAGCAGCTCGCCCGCCTCGCCGAGGTCAAGCGGGCCCGGGACGCCGTCGGGGTCGCGGACGCGCTGGGTGGTGTGCGCGCCGCCGCCGCCGACCCGGACGTGAACACGATGCCGGCCATCCTCGGGGCGGTCCGGGCGCACGCGACCGTCGGCGAGATCATGGGGACCCTCGCCGAGGAGTTCGGCCAGTACCGGGAGACGCCCGTCCTGTGATGACCGAAGCCGAACTCGCCGTCGCCCGACGGG
>JBJTOY010000029.1:0-42446 GCA_046074845.1 Actinomycetes bacterium
GACCTCGAGGCCATGACGCCGCCGGCGAAGCTCACCGCCACCGGAGAGGCCACTTGGGCCGCTCTGTGGCGCCTGGGCGCATCGTGGATCGCTCCCGGGACCGAAGAGCCGCTCGTCCTGGCGGCGGCGCAGCAAGCAGAGATGCTCGAGGTCGCTAGACGCCGGCACGAGCGCACGGGGTCGCACGCCACACGAGGCGCGGTCGTCGCTCTGCGGACGTCCTACCGTCGGTCGCTTCGCTTCCTCGGTTTCACGGATGACGAGTTCGAGGCGCTCGGGGCCGGCGACGATCCACCGCCCGTGGACACGCCCTAAGGGTCGCGGGCGAGTGTGCCGATACTCGGAGCGCCAGGGCTACGCGACAAGGAGGTCAGCCGTGCTGGTACTGACTCGCAAGGAAGGCGAAGCAATCGTCTGCACGCTTGAGGACGGGCGCACGATCCGGTTCGAGGTCGCGGAAGGCGGCCCGGTCCGCGTGGCGATCGAGGCTCCGAGATCCGTGGCGATCGCTCGAGCCGAGATCCTCGCCGGCGGTCCCGTGGGGACAGCGTGGGGACAGCACCTTCAAAACCCGTGAGTCAGGACGGGAACGGAACCCGCACAGATGCTCGGTTTTCGTTCCCGTCGCTACCCACCGTTGCCGCGCAGAATACGCAAAATGGGTATCCGGCGTATCGACCTACTCGCCGTCGCACCCACTAACTGCGCGGGATTATCGCTTCCGCGTCGTTTTGTGGGGACACGATGCGGACGTCCTACCGAAGGTCGCTTCGCTTCCTTGGCTTCACGGATGACGAGTTCGAGGCGCTCGGGGCCGGCGAGGACCCACTGCCCGTGTGACCCGCCAGCACGTCGGGGTCTCGCCGCGTTCTGGATCACCGAGACAGAGGGACCCGTCAAAGGCCGGCGGGTACAAGATGGCCGCCGAGCATTTGCGCCGACAGCCTGAGGATGTGAGCGCCGACGTCGCCGGCGATCATGTTCCACACGATGTTCAGATGTTCAATCACACGGGGCGACATGGATCTACCTCCGGTAGTGGTCTGTTTGAGGGGACCGTAGGGCGACTGGCACCGGTCGTCCAATGGGCCGTTCGACTCAGACCCGGCTCGGGATCGACGCTCCCCGGACTGTCCAGATCTCCCGCACCGAGACCACCGACGCCGGAGGCCGTGAGCATGGGATCGGTCCCGTGATCATTCCGTGACTACGGAGACCAGTAGAGCGGGTCCCCGAACCCGGAGACCCGCTCTCTGACTGGTCGGGCTGACAGGATTTGAACCTGCGACCTTCGGTCCCCCAGACCGACGCGCTAACCAAACTGCGCCACAGCCCGTGGCCCGCTGGAGCGGACACGTCCGGGGGACTCTAGCGGTCGCTCGGAACCCGGACCCTCAGCGAGGGACGAGGGAGACCGGCAGGTGGCGCACCCCGCGCAGCAGCGGGTTCTCAGTCCGCTCGGCCTCGCCCGCGAGCTCGACCCGCTCGACCCGATCGAGCAGTCGCTCGAGAAATCGGGTGCCCTCGAGCCGCGCGAGTGGCGCGCCGAGGCAGAGGTGGATGCCGGCGCCGAAGGCGACGTGATCCATCGGGTTGCGGTCCACGAGGAACCGATCGGGCTCCGGGTACTTGCGCTCGTCACGGTTCGCCGAGCCGAAGAGCACCATCACCTTCTCGTCGGCCGGGATCGTCTCGCCGTGCAGCTCGACGTCGACCACCGTGTTGCGGAAGAACCCCTGGATCGGTGCGTCGAACCGGAGCGCCTCCTCGACCGCCGCCGGCACGAGCGTGCGATCCCGCTGGAGGCGCACCCACTGCTCGGGGTTCGTGGCCAGCGCGTGCACGAGGTTGCCGATGAGGTTCGTCGTCGTCTCGTTGCCGGCCACGAGCAGCAGGATGGCGAAGGAGATGAGGTCACCGTCGGCGAGCGTCTCGCCGTTCGTCGGATCCACGAGCAGGCTCAGCAGATCCCGACCCGGCGCGAGGCGGCGACGGGCGATCACCTCGGCGAAGTACTGGGCGAACTCGATGATGCTGAGCTCCACCCGGGTGCTCGTCGCGGCGTCGAGCCCTCCCCCGAGCGCGTCGATCGTGTCGTCGGACCACCGCTTGAAGTCGGCCCGGTGGTCGGCCGGCACGTCGAGCATGTCGGCGATGACCCCGATCGGGATCGGGTACGCGACCTCGGCGGCGAGGTCCCCGGAGCCGCGCTCAATGAACGCGTCGAGGGTCTCGTCGACGATGCCGGTCACCCGTGCATCCCAGGCCGCGATGGCCCGGGGGGTGAACTCGCGCTGCACCAGGCGCCGCAGGCGGGTGTGGTCGGGAGGATCGACCGAGATCATCATCGGGACCGGTCGCCACTCCGATCCGACGCCGGCCGAGGAGGAGAACCGCTCGTGGTCGCGCAGGGTGCGCACCACGTCGTCGTAGCGGCTGATGACCCAGAAGCCGTGCTCGGTCCGATGCACCGGCGCGTCGTCGCGCAGCTCGCGGTACGGACCGAAGGGATCGGCGATCGTGGCCGGGTCGAACGGGTCGTAGCGCACGGGCGGACCCTACGCACGAGCCGTGTCACGTCACGAAGCGCGTGATCCGGGTCAGCGCAGGAGCCAGCCGATCCCCTGCCAGAGCCGGAACCCGAGGTAGACGACCACACCGAGCGCGAGGAGCTTGAGGTGCCAGGGCACCGGCATCGGCTCCTCGCCGGCCCGCGCCGAGACCCGGGCCGCGACATCGCCGCGGTCCACCCGACCACCACAGGTCGGGCATCGGCCCTCGGGCGTGACCGAGCCCGCCCCCACGTACTCATCGCACTGATCGCACCACGGCACGCCGACCATCTGACCACATCGGTCCCCGGGCCGGACGGTGCCGGCGATCAGACGGGGGGCACCCCGTGACGACGCGGGAAGACCTCGCGCACCCGCCGTCGGGCGACGGCGAGCCGGGCGATGAGCTCCCGCCGCAGGTCCTCGGGCTGCACGATCGCATCGACCACGAGTTCGGAGGCCAGGTGGACGATGTCCACGTCGGCCTCGTACTCGGCCCGACGCTCGGCCACGAAGGCCGCCCGTTCCTCGGGATCCTCGATGGCCTGGATCCGGTTGTAGAAGACCGCGTTCACCGCGGGTTCCGGACCCATCACCGCGATCTGCGCGCTCGGGAGCGCGAGCACAGCGTCCGGGTCGAAGGCGGGACCGCACATCGCGTACAGGCCGGCGCCGTAGGCCTTGCGGAGGATCACCGAGACTTTCGGGACCGCGGCCTCGGCCACCGCGGTGATCATCTTCGCCCCGTGTCGGATGATGCCCTGCCGCTCGACCGCGCTCCCGATCATGAACCCGGGCACGTCGGCCAGGAACAGGAGCGGGACGTCGAACGCGTCGCACAGCCAGATGAAGCGCGCGGCCTTGTCGGCGGAGTCCACGAACAGCACCCCACCGAGGTGCTGGGGGTTGTTGGCGACGATCCCGACCACCTCCCCGTCGAGCCGGGCGAACCCGGTGACGAGTTCGCGCGCGAACAGCGGTTTCGCTTCGAGCCAGGAGCCCTCGTCCACGAGCGCGTCGATGACCCGGCGCACGTCGTAGGCCCGTCGGTCCTCGTCGGGGATCACCGACGCGATCGGCGTGGCCCCGTCGCGGGGTGGACGCGGCGCGACGACGGGCGGGCGCTCCCGGAACGAGGTCGGCAGGTAGGACAACCAGGCCCGGGCCATGTCGATCGCGGCGTCGTCGTCGGGCGCCAGCGCATCGCCGCAGCCACTGACGCTGGCGTGCATGCGGGCACCACCCATCTCCTCGAGGGTGACCTGCTCGCCGATGACCTCCTCGGCCATGCGCGGCGACCCGAGGTACATCGAGGCGTTGCCCTCGACCATGAACACCACGTCGCAGAACGCCGGGATGTAGGCACCGCCGGCCGCCGACGGACCGAACAGACAGCACACCTGGGGCACCCGGCCGGACAGGCGGACCTGGTTGGCGAAGATCCGTCCGGCTCCCCGTCGACCCGGGAAGAGTTCGACCTGGTCGGTGATGCGCGCCCCCGCGGAGTCGACCAAGTAGACCACCGGCACCTCGTGCTCGAGTGCGTACTCGGTGAGCCGCACGATCTTCTCGACCGTGCGCGCCCCCCAGGATCCGGCCTTCACGGTGGGATCGTTCGCCATCACGCAGACCGGACGACCCTCGATGGTCCCGGTGCCCGTGACGACGCCGTCGGCCGGGAGGTCGCCCGCCGACGCGTTGGCGAGGAGCGCGTCCTCGACGAAGGACCCCTCGTCGAGGAGCCGGGCGACCCGATCCCGGACCGGTCGCTTGTGCTGGGCCGCGAGCTTCTCGGCACCGAGGATCGAGTTGCCCTCGAACGCGTGCTCGGTCGCGGCCCGGATGTCGTCGCCACCCCTCATGACGCGCGCTTCCTCACTCGCAGCTTGATCGGCGTAGGGCCGAGATCGAAGTTCTCGCGGATGCACCGCTCCAGGTAGCGCATGTAGGCCTGCGGCAGCTGACGGGTCGCGAAGATCGTGAAGGTCGGCGGCTCGGCCGCGCCCTGGGTCGCGTAGAGGATGCGGGTGCGGTGCTTGCGGTCGAGCGGTGGCGGGTGACGCTGCTGGGCCTCGCGCAGCACCTTGTTGAGCGCGGCGGTGGGCACCCGGGAGTGGTAGGCGTCCTCGGCCTGACGGAGTGCCGGCAGGACGTTCTTGATGAAGCGTCCGGTGAGCGCGGAGACCTTGAGGACCGGCGCGTAGGACAGGAACCCGAGACGGTCGGCCACGTCGGCGAGGATCTGGGGCCGGTCCTCGGTCGCGATGAGGTCCCACTTGTTGAGCACGATGACGATTGCGGTCCCGGCGGCGTCGATGCGCTCGGCGAGGCGCTGGTCCTGGTGTGACACACCCTGGGCCGCGTCGATGACGAGGAGCGCCGCGTCGGCCCGGTCGACGGCCTGCAGCGCGCGCACGACCGAGTAGTACTCGGTGTCCTCGTCCACCCGGCTGCGGCGGCGCATGCCGGCGGTGTCGATGAACCGGAGCGGTCCGTCCTCGGTCTCCACGACGGTGTCGATCGTGTCGCGGGTGGTGCCCGGCATGTCGTGGGTCACGGACCGCTCATCCCCCACGATGCGGTTGAACAGCGTGCTCTTGCCGACGTTCGGCCGACCCACGATCGCGATCGAGAACAGGTGGGGGGCGAGATCCTCGCCCCCGGCGTCCTCCGGCACAGACGGGAGGGCCGCGACGACGAGGTCCAGCAGGTCCCCACTGCCCCGGCCGTGGATCGCCGAGACCGGGATCGGGTCGCCGAGGCCGAGGGCGGCGGCCTGCCAGATCTCGAGTTCCCGCCGTTCGTCGTCGACCTTGTTCACCACCACGAGTACGGGGACTCCGGCCCGCTGGAGGATGCGGGCGACGGCGGCGTCGTCCTCGGTGACGCCGACGGTGACGTCGATGACGTGGACGACGAGGTCGGCCTCACGGATCGCCCGCTCGGCCTGGAGGCTCACCTGGCGAGCGAGGGGCTCGTCGGTGTCGATCCACCCGCCGGTGTCCACGACCGTGAACCGACGCCCGTTCCACTCGGCGTCGAGGACCTTGCGGTCCCGGGTCACGCCGGGCTTCTCCTCGACGATCGCCTCGCGCCGGCCGACGAACCGGTTCACGAGCGTGCTCTTGCCGACGTTCGGACGGCCGACGATCGCGACGATCGGCGCGGACGCGCCGCTCATGCCAGCGCCTCCACGAGCGCGACCCCGTTCGTGGCCACGACCTCCACCGGGAACCCCAGATCCGCGACCGTCGACCCGTCGAGGAACCGGTCCTCGGAGAGCGCGACGTCCGGGAGCAGCACCCGCTCCCCCGGTCGTACCTCGGACAGGGTGCGGAGGATGTCGGGACCGGTCATGAGACCCGTGACCCCGATGTTGCCGCCGAACCAACGGTTCTCGACCTCGAGGCAGCGCACCGGCGCACCGGCGCGGGCCGAGAGCGCGGGCAGCAGCGGTTCGAGCACGGCCCGACCGTAGGCGCCCGTGAGCAGTGCCACCGGCACGCCGCGACGCCGGGCGTCCCGGACGGCCAACCCGCCGCGCACCCGCGGGGCCCGGAACCCCTCGGCCGGTGCGCCGTCGACCCAGGCGAAGAAGCCCGAGCGCGGGCCGGTGGTCTCGACCCGCTCCCCGGCGAGGGCGGCGGTGACCTCACCGGTGAAGGTCGCGGCCATCCCGATGCCGTTCTCGTGCTGCAGGCAGCCGTCGTAGGTCTCGAGGGGCGGGAACGGGCGCCCGGCCATGAGGTGGTACTCGTCCCCGAGGTGGACGAGGCGGCGACCGAGCACGGCGAGGAACACCTCCTGCCACCCGGCGATCGCATCGACGACCGCCACGGCCTCCGCACGGGTGTGGACCCGCATCTCCGGCTCGGTGTTGTAGTCGCTCACGCCGAGCGGCACCACGCCGACGGTCGCGATCGACGGGAACCGGTCGAGGATGCCGAGCATGGTGTCGTCGAGCACCGCCCCATCGTTGATGCCGGGACACACGACGACCTGCCCGTGCACCTCGATGCCGTGGTCCAGCAGGGCCTCGAGCCACCGGAGGCTCGTCGCGCCCCGACGGTTGCGCAGCAGGGTCGTCCGCACCTCGGGATCGGTCGCGTGGATGCTCACGTACAACGGGGACAGGCGCTCGGTGACGACGCGCTCGAGATCGGCCTCGGTGAACCGGGTCAGCGTGGTGAAGTTCCCGTAGAGGAACGAGAGTCGGTAGTCGTCGTCCTTCAGGGACAGACTGCGGCGCATCCCGGGCGGCAACTGGTGGATGAAGCAGAACGGACAGTGGTTGTCGCAGGTGCGCACCCGGTCGAACACCGCGCTCGAGAGTTCGAGACCGAGCGGCGCGCCCGCCTCCTTGGCCACGGCCACCACGCGTTCGAGCCCGCCGCGGCGGAGCTCGAGCTCGACCTCGGCGTCGTCGGCCTGGATCTGGTACTGGATGACGTCGCGGATGGCCTCGCCGTTGACGGTGAGGATCTCGTCCCCCGCGACCACGCCCGCGAGGGCGGCCGGGGATCCGGGCGCGACCGCGACGACTCGTGCGGACGGCATCCGAGGAGTCTAGGGGTCGCGGGCCCCGGCGGTAGCCTGCGCTCATGGCCGTCCGCCGTGTGCTCCTCGCCGAACCCCGGGGTTTCTGCGCCGGCGTGGAGATGGCGATCAAGGCGCTGACCTGGATGGTCCGGGTCTTCGAGCCGCCGGTGTACTGCTACCACGAGATCGTGCACAACCGGCTCGTGGTCGATCGTTTCCGGGAACTCGGCGTCGTCTTCGTCGACTCCGTCGACGAGGTGCCCGCCGGCGCGCCGCTCATGCTGTCGGCCCACGGGTCGGCCCCCGAGGTCGTCGCGGAGGCACGCGGACGCGACCGGTTCGTCGTCGACGCGGTGTGTCCGCTCGTCACCAAGGTGCACCACGAGGCCAAGACCCGCGCCGGTAAGGGCTTCACGATCCTCTACGTCGGCCACGAGGGGCACGACGAGGCGATCGGCACGCTCGCCGTGGCGCCCGACGCGATCCGCCTCGTGGAGCACCCGGAGGACCTCGACGCAGTCGCCGTCGGGATCGAGGATCCCGACCGTGTCGCGCTGCTCGCGCAGACCACCCTCGCCATGGGCGACTGGATCGGCATCATGGACGGCGCCCGTGACCGGTTCCCGGAACTCTGGACGGCCGCCCGCAACGACCTGTGCTTCGCGACCACCAACCGACAGTCGGCGCTCACCGCGATCGCCGACCGGGCGGATGCGGTCGTGGTCATCGGGTCCGCGAACTCCTCGAACACGCTGGCGCTGGCGAAGGTCGCGTCCGCGGCCGGTTGTCCGATCGTGCTGCGGGTCGACGGTCCGGACGAACTCGACCTCGCCGCGCTCGGCGACGCCGCGGTCGTCGGGGTGACCGCGGGCGCCTCGGCCCCCGAGGAACTCGTGGACGCCGTGATCGCGAAACTCGCCCCGACCGAGGGGGTCGAGGCGGTGCACGTGACCGACGAGGACGAGTACTTCCCGCCGCCGCGGGAACTCCGGGAGGCGATCCCCGCGCTCGATGCGCTGCTCGCCCTGGCCCTCGGCGGCGACCCGGCGGCGGCCCGGGCGCTCGGCGGGCCCTTCACCGGCGACCGCAGCGTGCACGCGTCGCACGTGCTCGCCGAACTCCGCCACTGATGCTGCCGGTCAGCCTCGGGAGCGTGCGGCTCACGCTCCACATCCTCGCCGCATCGATCTGGGTGGGCGGGCAACTCGTGCTCGGGGGTCTGATCCCGGCCGTGCGCCCCGCCGGGGTCGAGCGGGTGCGTGAGGTGGCACGCGCGTTCCAGCGGATCGCATGGCCGGCGTTCGCCGTCGTCGTCGCGACCGGGGTGTGGAATCTCACCGCCATCGATGCGGCGAGCCGCTCCCGGGAATGGTGGACCACGATGCTCGTCAAGCTCGCCCTCGTCGCCGCCAGCGGCACGGCCGCGGCGATCCACGTGCTGGTGCTCGGTCCGGCCGTCCGCCGAGCCACCGACGACGGGTCGCGGCGCCGGGCCGCGTTGGGATCGGGCATCTGCGAGGGGATCAGCGTGCTCCCCGGTCTCGGCGCACTGTTCCTCGGCGTGGTGCTGTCGGGTCAGTAGCCGCCGCGCTGCATCGCCTCGTCGAGCAGCCGCTGCAACGAGACCTGCAGCTCGGCCGTCATCGCCTGCACCCCGGCGCGCTTGACCGCACCCCCGTCACGGGTCGGCGGGTGGATCGGCTCACCGATCACGACGGCGACGCGTTTGAGCCGCGGCAGGACCCGACCCGAGGACAGGATCTGTTCGCTCCCGCCGATGCCGACGGGGAGGATCGGCACCCCGGTCCGGGCCGCGAGGTACGCCGCGCCGTCGAAGAGTGGACCGACCTCGCGTCCGTGCAGCCGCGTGCCCTCCGGGAACAGCGCGGTGGGCTCACCGGACTCGATCGTCTCCTGCGCGACGCGCAGCGCGGCGCGGTCCGCGCTGCCCCGGCTCACCGGGAACCCGCCCAGCGCCGTGAGCAGCCGCGCCAGCCACGGCTTGGCGAAGAGTTCCTCCTTGGCCATGAACCGGATGCGGCGCTTCGTCGCGAAGGCGGCGAACGGGATGTCGAGGAGGGAGCGGTGGGTCGGAGCCACGATGTAGGAACCGGACCGGGGTACGTGCTCGAGGCCGACGACCCGCACGCGGAACAACGCCCGGCACACCGTGAGCACGATCGCACGGGCGACCCGGTAGAGGGTCATGCGCCGGCCTCGCGGGCCCTGAGTTCGCTGACGATGGTCCGCACCACGTCCTCGATCGTACGGTCGGTCGAGTCGACCCGGACGGCATCCGGGGCTGCGACGAGGGGCGAGGCCGACCGACCCGAGTCGAGCCGGTCGCGCCGGGCGAGGTCGGCCTGCACCGCCGCGACGTCGACCGCGCGGTCCGCGGCCGCCTCGTCGCGGGCCCGGCGCCGTGCCCGCTCCTCGTCGCTCGCCGTGAGGAAGACCTTGAGGGTCGCCGCGGGGAACACGACGGTACCGATGTCGCGGCCCTCCACGACGGCACCGCCGTGGGCCTCGGCCCAGGCCCGCTGGTGCCCGACGAGCACCTCCCGGACCCCCGGGTGCGCCGAGACCGTGGACACCGCGGCGGTGACCTCGGGGCCGCGGATCGCCTCGGTCACGTCGCGGCCGTCGAGCAGGACGCGGGGGCCGAGGTCGATGCGGGCGGCGGCCGCGGCCCGCGAGCAGGCCACGGCATCGGCCGGGTCAGCACCCGCGGTCAGCACTGCGAGCGTCACCGCGCGGTACATCGCACCGGTGTCGAGCACCTCGAGGCCGAGTGCGGCGGCCACGCCACGGGCCACCGTCGACTTCCCGGAGCCGGCGGGCCCATCGATGGCCACGACCCGGGTCACGCGGATGCCTCCAGCGAGGCGAGGACCGCGTCGAACCCCGGGAAGGACACGTCGACCGCATCCCACCCGTCGATCGTCGTCGACCCCTCGGCGGTGAGCGCCGCGACCGCGGCGCACATCGCGACGCGGTGGTCCCCGGCGCTGTCCACCGTCGCGCCCCCACGTCGGCCGCCCGTGATGACGAGTCCGTCGCCGGTCGTGGCGACCGCGACGCCGAAGGCCTCGAGCATCGCCGCGGTCGTGGCGATGCGGTCCGACTCCTTCACCCGCAGTTCCGCGGCGTCCACGATCTCGGACGGGCCGGTGGCGCAGGCCGCAGCCACCGCGAGGATCGGCAACTCGTCGACGATCCCCTCGGTCGAGGCGATCCGGGTACCCCGGAGCGGCGCGTGGCGGACCACGACGGTGCCGACGGGTTCGCCGAGGCGCTCGGCCTCCACGGTCCGCGTGATGTCGGCGCCCATGGCCTCGAGGACGTCGAGGTAGGCGATCCGTTGCGGGTTGAGGTTCACACCCTCGATCCGGACCTCGGATCCGGGCACGGTCGCCGCGGCGACCACGAGGAACGCGGCCGACGAGGCATCCCCGGGGATCTCGAGGTCGAACCGTTCGAGCGCGCCGACCGGACCGACCCGGACCGTCCGGTCGTCGACCCGGGTCAGGGGCGCGCCGAGCGCGGCGAGGAGGCGTTCGGTGTGGTCCCGGCTCGGCGCCGGTTCCCGCACCGTCGTGGTCCCCGACGCCTGCAGGCCGGCGAGGAGCAGGGCGCTCTTGACCTGGCCGCTGGCGAGCGGCAGGTCGATCTCGGCGCCGGTGAGGACCCCACCGGTCACCGTGACCGGGGCGTGCCCGTCCGTCGTGCCGATGCGGGCGCCGAGGCGTCGGAGCGGCTCGACCACCCGGTCCATCGGACGCCGGGACAGCGATGCGTCGCCCACGAGCACCGACTCGAACGGCCGGCCGCTCAGGAGGCCGGCGAGCATCCGCATCGTGGTGCCGGAGTTGCCGCAGTCGATCGGGGCGCCGGGCGCCGCCATCGCGTCGAACCCCCGACCGGCCACCGCGACCGACCCGTCGGCGTCGGCGCACTCGATGCCGAGGGCCGCGAGTGCGCGCCGGGTGCGCGCCACGTCCTCGCCGGTCGCGAGATTGCGCAGGGTCGAGCGACCGTCGGCCACCGCGGCGAGGAGGAGCGCACGGTGCGAGATGCCCTTGCAGCCCGGCAACCGCACCCGGCCGACGAGCGGGCCCGCACCTCCGATGACGCGACGGGTCACAGCTCGCTCCGCACCGGGTGGTACCCGGCCGTCACGAGCGCCTCGACGAGCGCACCCGCGCGGGGTGCGCCCACGATGAGGACCAGCAGACCGCTCGTCCCCTCGATCGAGTGGTTGATCTCGAGGTCTGCGATGTTGACCCCGAGGCTCCCGGCGAGGGTCGTGACCTCGGCGAGGACCCCGGGACGGTCGGGGACGGGGATCCGCAGTTCCACGAGCGGACCGGCGATCGCCGCCGACACCGGTAGGCCCCGTCGCGCGCCGCGGGCGCGTTCGAGCAGGGCCAGGAGGTCCTCCCGGTCGCCCGCCTCGACCATCCGCCGCACCGCCCCGAGCGCGTCGACGTACCGGTCGAGCGCGTCGACGATGGCGTCCCGGTTCGCCGCGCAGATGTCGGGCCAGATCGCCGGGTGACTCGCCGCGATCCGGGTCATGTCGCGGAACCCGCCGGCGGCGAGGCGCAGCAGGAGCGCGGAGCCCTCGCCCCCGGAGGCGGCGACATCCATGAGGGTGGTGGCGGCGAGTTGCGGGACGTGGCTCACCACGGCGACGAGCGCGTCGTGCTCGGTCGGCGCGATCTCCACCACCTCCGCGCCCACCGCCGCCGCGAGCCCGCGCACCACCGCGTGCGCGTCGGGGTCCGTCCCGGCGACCGGTGTGAGCACCCAGGTCGCGCCGACGAACAGGTCGGCGTCGGCGCCGTCGAGTCCATCCTGCTCGGATCCGGCCATCGGGTGTCCGCCCACGAACCGCTCCGCCCGCCGGTGCCCGGACACCGCGTCGATGATCGGGGCCTTCACGGAGCCGACGTCGGTGACGACCGGCGCACCGGCGTCGAGCGCAGCCAGCACCGCGGCGCCGACCCGTCCGACGGGCGTCGCCACCACGGCGAGGTCGCAGCCGATCACCGCCGCCACCGGATCGGCGGCACCGACGTCGGCGACACCGACCTCCATCGCCCGGGCGAGGCGTGCCGGATCCAGGTCGAACGCGACCACGTGGTGCCCGCGGGACCGCAGCGCGAGCCCGAGGGATCCGCCGATCAGTCCGGTGCCGATCAGTGCGACGTGCACCGGATCACCCGGGGAGGTCGTCGCGCAGCACCCGCGCACCCTCGAGGTAGACGTGGGCGATGCGGTCGCGTGGCAGGTCGGTGTGGACGTGCATGAGCACCCGCACCACCAGCGGGAGGCTGCCGGGCACCGGGATCTCCCGGGCGCAGATCAGGGGGACGTCGCCGAGCCCCATGGCCCGGGCGCCGGTGGCCGGGAACTGGCTGGTCAGGTCCTCGGTCGCGGTGAAGAAGATGCTGATGATGTCGTCGTGGGCGAGGGCGTTGCGCTCGAGCATCTCGCGTACGACCTGTTGGGTCCGACGGTCGATCTCGGCCGGCGTGTCGGCATCACAGGTGATCGCGCCGCGCACGGCCATGACTCGCACGGATCGCAACGCTAGCCCCGCCCCGCGCCGGGACCCGGACGAGTTCCGGTGGCCGCGTGCAGCGCTCGGACCTCGGCCGGGGTGAGCGCGCGCCAGGTCCCGGGTTGGAGCCCGGGATCCCGCACCGGACCGATCCGGACCCGGACGAGGCGTCGGACCGGGTGCCCGATCGCCTCGCACATCCGACGGACCTGTCGGTTGCGGCCCTCGTGGATGGCGATGCTGATCGCCGCGTTGCCGTCGTGCTCGTCGGCGAGGACCACCTGGGCCGGCGCCGTCGGGCCGTCGTCGAGATCGACCCCCTCGCGCAGCCGTCGGAGCTCGGCCGGCGACGGCACCCCACGGACCTCGGCGAGGTACTCCTTCTCGACCCCGAGGCTCGGATGCGTGAGCGCCTGGGCGAGTTCGCCGTCGTTCGTGACGACGAGCAGCCCCTCGGTGTCGAGGTCGAGGCGACCCACCGGGAACACCCGAGGGTCTCGGGGGACGAGGTCCATGACCGTCGGCCGTCCCTGCGGATCGCTCGCGGTGGTCACCACGCCGCGCGGCTTGTTGAGGAGGTAGTGCACGAGGTCGGTGCGGGTGACGACCGGGACGTCGTCGAAGGTCACGCGCGCGGTGGTCGGATCGACCCGGCGCCCCAGGACCGCCACCTCGCCGTCGACCCGGATCCGGCCGGCGGCGATGAACTCCTCGCACACGCGGCGCGAACCGAGCCCGGCGCGTGCCAGCACCTTCTGGAGCCGCTCCCCCTGCGCCTCGGGCACGGGGCTCAGGCGTCGGCCGGTGCGGCCTCGCCGGCGGGCGGGACGTCCTCGGCCGGGGCCGTCACGTGCGCATCGGCCCGCACCCGCAGACCCCGTTCGAGCGCCTCGACGACCTCGGCCTCGGGCACGAAGGCCGACAGCGACGGGAGATCGGCGAGTGAGTCGAGGCCCATGCGCTCGAGGAACAGGCGCGTCGTGCCGTAGAGGATCGCCTGCCCCGGGCCGGTGTCGGTGCCGACCGCGGCGACGTAGCCGCGCGCCTCGAGGGTCGACATCGTCGATTCGACGTTCACGCCGCGGATCGCCGAGATCTGGGCCCGGGAGACGGGTTGCTTGTAGGCGACGATCGCCAGCGTCTCGAGCGCCGACGGCGACAGGCGCGCGCTCTGGCCCTCGAGGACGAACCGCTCGACGTAGGCGACCTGGTCCGGGTGGGTCTGGAACCGGTAGCCACCGGCGACCCGTGCGAGCGTGAAGCCGCGCCCCTCGGTCGCGTACGCGTCCGCCATCGCGTCGCACGCGGCCTCGATGTCGGTGACCGGGAGTTCGAGCAGCTGGGCGAGCAACTGGGGTTCGACGGGTTCGACCGCGGCGAGCAGCACCGCCTCGATGGCGGCGCGGACCTCGGTCGACGGGCCGGCGTCGGTCATGCGAGGGGGATCCCGACCTCGACGCCCGGCGCCGGGTCGGTGGCGTCCTCGAGGTCGTGGGCGACCTCCACCTCGGCGATCCGCTCGTCGGCCGAGGCCTCCAGCGCGACCTCGGGAACGGTGTCCTCCCAGTCGTCGATGCTCGACAGGTCCAGCGCGCGCTCGCCGTCGTCGAGGCGTCGGACCGTGAGGTCGCCGAAGGTCTCGACCTGCGTGAGGTCGACCTGGCCCTGCTTGAAGAGCTCGAGGACCGCGAGGAAGCGCACGATGATCTCCATGCGGTCGTCGATCCCGGCGACGATCGCCCGGAACGACATCGCCCCGGACCGCGGCAGCACCACCAGCACCGCGTCGATCGCCTCGCGCACGCTCGTGCGGATCGGCTGCACGTGGAAGAGGTCGACCTCGCGGACCGGCTCCTCCTTGGGCGCGAAGGCGCGCAGGGCCGCGGCCCGGAGCTGCTCGAGGGACGTGCGCTCGAGGGGATCCGGTGCGAGGGATCGGAACGGCTCCTCCGGCCCGGCGCTGCGGGCGACCGAGCGGGCGTTGAGGCGCAGTCGCGACTCGACCATCGCCGCGACGTCCTTGAACGTCTTGCACTCGAGGAGGCGGGCCAGGAGCAGGTCGCGCTCCTCGAACCGCAGCAGCTCCTCGTCGAGTTCGGCGTCGGCCATCCCCGGGAGGAGGCGACGGGCCTTGAGCTCGATGAGGGTGGCGGCCACGAGCAGGAACTGCGTGGCGACGTCGAGGTCGAGCGAACCGATCGCCTCGACCTCGGCGAGGAACGCGTCGACGAGGTCGGTGAGCGAGACCTCCCACAGGTCGACCTCCTCCTGCAGGATGAGGTGCAGCAGGAGATCGAAGGGGCCCTCGTAGACCGCGGTTCGGACCTCGTACGCCATGGTGGTCGCGAATCTACCGGCACGCCCGCCGGGACCCGCGGACCCCTGCGGGTAGCCTCCGGGCCCATGACCCGCGTGTTCTCCGGCATCCAGCCGACCGGCGAGATGCACCTCGGCAACTACCTCGGAGCGGTCCGGCGCTGGGTCGCCGAGGCCCCCGCAGACCCCGCCCACCGGGCCGACGCCCTCTACTGCGTCGTGGATCTGCACGCCATGACGGTCGCCTACGACCCGCAGGCCTTCGCCGAGCGGACCCGCCGCACCGCGATGCTGCTCCTCGCCGCCGGACTCGACCCGGACCGATGCATCCTCTTCGTCCAGAGCCATGTCGGCGCCCACGCCGAACTCACCTGGGTCCTCAACTGCATCGCCACCTACGGCGAACTGCGACGCATGACCCAGTTCAAGGACAAGGGGAGGGGTCAGGAGAGCGTCTCGGTCGGACTCCTCGACTACCCCGTCCTCATGGCCGCCGACATCCTCGCCTACGACACCACCCACGTCCCGATCGGCGACGACCAGCGGCAGCACCTCGAGCTGACCCGGGACATCGCGATCCGGTTCAACCACCGGTTCGGCCCCACGCTCGTCGTGCCGGACCCGACGTTCCCGAGCGTGGCGGCGCGGGTCAAGGACCTGCAGAACCCGACGGCCAAGATGTCGAAGTCGGCGGAATCGGACGCGGGTTCCATCCTCCTCGTCGACGACCCGAAGCGGATCGCCAAGAAGATCAAGAGCGCGGTGACGGATTCGGTGGGCGAGATCCACTACGACACCACTGCGCAGCCGGGCGTGTCGAACCTGCTCGAGATCCTCGCGGCCGCCTCCGACCGGGACGTCGCCACGGTCGCCGCCGAGTTCGCCGGCCAGGGGTACGGCGCGCTCAAGGGTGCGGCCGCCGATGCGGTCGTCGCGCTCATCGAGCCACTCCAGACCCGGCTCGCCGAACTCGAACGGGATCCGGGCGAGGTCGCGCGCATCCTCGAGCGCGGCGCCGAGGCGGCCGAGACCATCGCCGCGCCCGTGCTCGAGCGCGTGCGCACGGCGACCGGCCTGCTCCCCCGCACGCGCTAATCGTCGTCGGCCGCGTGGAGCGCGGCGGTGACGACCGGGTCGAACCCACTCTCGGGCCACCGGGACGGGTCGTGGTGCACCGCCGCCCACCCGGCGACGCGCGCCCGGGCACCGCGGGCTCGCAGGTCGGCGGCACCGAGGGCCGCGTGGTCGGCGTAGATGGCCCGGCGCCGCGCCCGTTCCCCCCGGGCGACCCCGGCCCGGACCCGGGCCCGCCCCTCGAGTGCGATCGCGATGGTCGCGAACGCCCGACCGACCGGTCCGAGGTGGGCGTGGACCTTCCCCGCGTCGTGGAGGAGCGCGGCGGCGGCGGCATCCTCCGGCGCGCCGGTCCCGAGCGTGGTGAGGGCGCGCCTCGCGACCCCGATGGCGTGACGGCGGTCGTGGTTCGCCATCGAGGCGAACACGACCCGCTCCGGTCCGGTGAGGCACGCATCGGCCCACCGCGCATCGGCCTCGGCCGGCGCCGCCGGCGACAGTGCACCGACGAATCGGCGCACGAGGTGCCACGCACGAGCGCCCACCGGGCGGGAGATCGCGGACACCTCGGACACGGGAGCGAACCTAGTGCCGTCCACCGAGGTGGCCGGCCCTCGGGTGCGCGAGTTCGTAGACCGCGCGCAACCGCTCGGGGCTCACCTTCGTGTACACCTGCGTCGTCGACAGGCTGGCGTGTCCGAGCAGTTCCTGCACCACCCGGATGTCTGCACCGTGGTCGAGCATGTGGGTCGCACACGAGTGGCGCAACACGTGGGGCGAGAGTCGGCCGGTGAGCCCCACGCGCTCCCCCGCCGCGGTCACGATCCGCCAGCACGACTGCCGGGTCAGGCGCCCGCCCCGCGCGTTGAGCAGCAACGGATCACCGGGGACCCGCCGGGTCGCGGGTCGCTCCAGCGCGGGGCGACCGTCCCGCAGGTAGGTGAGCAGGGCCCGGTGCGCCCCGCCGCCGATCGGCACCACGCGCTCCTTGCTCCCCTTCCCGAGGACCCGCACGAGCCGGTCCTCGAGGTCGAGATCCATGCGATCGAGCCCGACCAGCTCCGAGATCCGCACCCCGGTGCCGTACAGCGTCTCGAGGATGGCCCGGTCGCGCAGGGCGCACGCGTCGTCGCCCTCCACGGCACCGAGGAGGGCCTCGACCTCGGACTCCGAGAGCGCCTTCGGGATGCCCTGGGGCACCCTCGGCGCGCCGACGTCGCCGCTCGGGTCGATCTCCGTGAGGCCCTCGTCCACGCAGAACCGGTGGAACGAGCGCACGGCGACGAGGGCACGGGCCACCGACGACGGGGCGTACCGGGCCCGTCCGTCCTCGTCGCGGGCGGACTTGAGCGCATCGACGTAGGCCACGACCTCGGACTCCCCGACCGCGGTCAGATCGTGGACGTCGCGGGCCCGCAACCACGTCGTGTACCGCCGGAGGTCGCGGCGGTACGCCGCCGAGGTGTTGGCCGCCAACCCGCGCTCGACCCGGAGCCAGGTCAGGTACTCGTCGAGCTGGCGGGCGAGCGGATCCGGTCCACCCGCCGGGACGGTCACGATCGGCCGCCGGACTCCCCGGCGACGTGGGCCCGGGCGAGGAGGAGCCCGACGATCGTCTTCGCGTCGCGGATCCCTCCGGTCGCGATGAGACGGTCGACGTCGGCGAACGCGACGTGCTCGATCGTCATCGCGCGCTCCTCGACGCCGACCGGATCCCGCGCTCCCCCCTCGTCGAGATCGAGCGCCGCGTACAGGTACGTGTACTCGTCGCAGAACCCCGGAGTGTTGAAGAACTGCGCGAGTTCGACGATCCGACCGGCCGTGTACCCGGTCTCCTCCAGCAGCTCGCGGGTCGCGGTGGTCGCCGGCGGTTCTCCGGCGACGTCCCGTTTGCCGGCCGGCACCTCGAGCAGCCAGCCGTCGACCGCGGCACGGTACTGGTGCACCAGGACGGCATGGGTCCCACCGACGACCGGGACGACGACCACCGCACCCGGATGGCGCACGACGGTCCGCGCGACGCGGGTCGCGTCCGGGGCCTCGACGGTCTCCTCGGTGATCGCGAGGAACCCGGCCCGGCCGACCTCGCGGGACCCGACGATGCGGAAGTCCGGTCCCCCGTTCACCGGACCGACGGGCCGATCACGAGCGGTCCGCCACCTCGGCCACGTCGATCTCGATCTCCGGCAGCGGGAGGTGCGGGTTGCGCCCCTCGGCCCGGTCCCGGGCGGCCCGGATGAACGCGGCGAACAACGGGTGCGGACGGTCGGGACGGCTCTTGAACTCGGGGTGTGCCTGGGTCGCCGCGTAGAACGGGTGCACCCGCTCGTCGAGCTCGATGAACTCCACGAGCCGGTCGTCGGGCGAGGTGCCCGAGAAGATGAGCCCGGATTCCTCGAGCCGGCGGCGATACCGGTCCGAGACCTCGTAGCGGTGCCGGTGGCGCTCGTAGATGACCTCGCCGCCGTAGGCCCGCTGCACGATGGTGCCCGGCTTGAGCTTGGCCGGGTACGCACCGAGCCGCATCGTGCCGCCGAGGTCGGTGACGTCGCGCTGGTGCTCCATGAGGTCGATCACGGCGTGCGGGGTGTGCGGGTCGAACTCGCTCGAGTTCGCGCCGGCGAGTCCGCAGACGTCGCGGGCGTACTCGATCACTGCGCACTGCATGCCGAGGCACAGCCCGAGGAACGGGACCTGCTGCATGCGGGCGAACCCGGCCGCCGCGATCTTGCCCTCGATGCCGCGGAAGCCGAAGCCGCCGGGGATCACGATGCCGTCGAGGTCGCGCAGGCGACCCTCGGCCAGCAGTCCCTCGGTGTCGTCGGACGCGATCCAGTCGATGTGCACCTTGGCCCCGCACGCGTAGCCGCCGTGCCGGAGCGCCTCGACGACCGAGAGGTACGCGTCGGGCAGGTTCACGTACTTGCCGACGAGGCCGATGTGCACGTCGGTGTCGAGGGAACGCACGCGGTGCACGAGGCCCTGCCACTCCGTGAGGTCGGGCTCGGGCGCGTCGATGCGGAGCATGTCGATGACGTAGTCGTCGAGGCCCTCGTCGTGGAGCACGATCGGGATCTCGTAGAGCGTGTCCGCGTCGACGGCCGAGACGATGCCCCGCTCGTGCACGTCGCAGAGTTGCGAGATCTTCTCCTTGAGGTGGGAGGAGATCGGCCGGTCGGATCGGCACACGATGGCATCGGGTTGGATGCCGCGGCTCCGGAGCTCGGTGACCGAGTGCTGCGTGGGCTTGGTCTTCTGCTCGGCCGACGGCCCGATGAAGGGCACGAGCGTCACGTGGATGTAGAAGACGTTGTCCCGGCCGACGTCCTTGCGGAACTGCCGGATCGCCTCGAGGAACGGCAGGATCTCGATGTCGCCGACCGTGCCGCCGACCTCGGAGATCACCACGTCGACGTCGTCGGTGGCGAGGCTGAGGATCCGTTCCTTGATCTCGTCCGTGATGTGCGGGATCACCTGCACCGTCTGACCCAGGTACTCGCCCCGGCGCTCCTTGGCCAGCACCGACTGGTAGATCGAACCGGTGGTGGCGTTCGAGCGCCGGTTCAGCGGCTCGTCGATGAACCGCTCGTAGTGCCCGAGGTCGAGGTCGGTCTCACCACCGTCGTCGGTGACGAACACCTCGCCGTGCTGGAACGGGTTCATCGTTCCGGGGTCGACGTTGATGTACGGATCGAGCTTCTGCATGGTCACGCGCAGGCCGCGCGCCTTGAGGAGCCGTCCGAGCGACGAGGCGGTGAGCCCCTTGCCGAGACTCGATGCGACACCGCCGGTCACGAAGATGTGCTTCGCCAACCCAGAACCCTCCAGAACCCGAATCCGCCTCGGCCTCGTGCGTCGCGCACCGGGAGATCCGTTCGGATTCCGATGAGCACCGCCCGGGGCCCTCGGGATGTCGACGGTACCATCTGCGGACCCGGGGATCGCGCTTGGGCGGGCGGGTCGATGCACACCGTGCCCGCGATCCACCGGCCGATTCCAGTCCACCACCACGCACCCCACGGGATGCTGCGACCTTCGATCGAGGACGACGCCGTGAGCACCACACCGAGCACCCGCACCGGGGCATGGGGACGCACCCAGGCCGTCGATGCCGTGCTGCTCGGGCTGCTCGCGATCGCCCTGCGCATCCCCGCCTTCCTCGCCGACACCGCCCTCCACTTCGACGACGGCACCTACGGGCTCTCCGCAGTGGCGATGCGCACCGGCAACGCCCCCTTCGTCTCCGTGTACTCCTCCCAGGGCCCCGTGTTCCTGCCCCTCCTCCACCTGTTCGACGTCCTCGGGTTCGAGCGGATGGACTCCCCGCGCCTGCTGCCCGTGCTCGCCGGGGCGGCCATCTCGATCGGCGTCTACCGGATCGCATCCATGCTGACCGACCGGGGCGGCGCCCTCCTCGCCGGGGCCCTCGCGGCGGCCAGCGGGGTGGTGATGTGGACGACCGCGCCGATCACCTCGGACGGGGTGGCCCTCACGTTCGCGGTGTTCGCGGTGGCCGAGGCCCTCAACCACCGGTCCCGGCCGGCCACCCACCGGGCCGTCGTCGTGGCGCTCATCATCGGCGCCGCCGTGGGGACCAAGAGCCTGCTGTCCGGCCCGGCGATCCTCGTCGCCTGGATCATCGTGGCCTCGAGCCGCCGGTGGCGGGACACCGTCGTCGTGCCGATCGTGGCCGCCGCGTTCGCCGTGGCGACCGCCGTCCCCTGGGGCGTCCGGGCGGTCTACGAGCAGTCGATCGCCTACCACAGCACGGTCGAGGGGCGACACGACGTGCTCGCGAACTGGCACAAGGCGATGTCGACGCTCGGGCGCCGGGACCTCACGATGCTGGTGCTGGCGGCCGTGGCCGCCGGCGGTGGGCTCGTCGCGTGGCTGCGGCGGGACCGCACGGCCGGCGCCGAGGACGCTGCGCTGCTCGACCGATGGTTCGGCGGCGACCGCTTCCTCTGGTGGTGGCTGCTCCTCGGGTTCGTGACCCTGGCCATCGATCCGGCGATGTGGCGCAACCACGTCAACATCCTCGCCCCGCCCCTCGCGCTCCTCATCGCCTGCCATCGCCCGTCCTGGCGGGTCGTGGCCGTCGTCCTCGTGGTGACCGTTCCCCTGCAGATGGTGTCGCTGCGCGCCCTGTACCGGCCCGAGCCCTACCGTGGCGCGGAGGCGGTGGCCCGCGACGCGGCACGCGCCATCCCCGCGTCGGCCTGGGCCCTCACGGACACCGGCGGCTACGTCTGGCGGGCCGGGCGGGCCACCGCGCCCTGGTACGTCGATCCATCGATCCTGCGCATCGAGACCCCCGTCGACTCGATCCGCATCACCAGCGCGTCGATCGCCCGGGTCGCCGCCCGACCCCGGGTGTGCCTGGTCCTCATCACCTCACCGGTCCGGTGGGGGTCCTTCGCCGATCTCCCGGCGCGTCTCGCCGAGGACGGGTACCGCAAGGTCGCCCCGCTCGGGCCCGGCACCCTCGGCGTCTACCGGCGGCCCTGTCGCTCCGCCCGCTGAGACCACCGGACGGTCAGGCGCGCCGACCCAGCCCGTCGAGCCACCGCAGCGGCGCGACACGCTCGATGACGCGGCTGAAGGACACGAACTCCGAGGCCAGGTTGGCCACGACGAGCGCGATGAGGACGCCGGTGCGAGCACCCCGCCCGAGGGTGAACACGACCATGAGTCCGAGCACGCCGCCGAGGAGGTTCGCCCCCGTGTCGCCGAGCATGGAGCGCTCCCGCAGGTCCTCGGGCAGCACCCCGGCCGCGGCGCCCATCACCGGGGCCACCGCGACCCCCACCGGGCCGGTGCCGGCGATGTATGCGAGCGGTACGTAGGCGAGCAGCGCGCACTTCAGGACCCGCCCGGGCGCCCGGTCGAGGAGGTTGCCGAGGTTGGCCGCGAGCGCGATGAGCACCGCGTCGGCGAGCAGTCGCTTGCCGGTGACGAACCCGGGCTGGGCCGCGAGCACGAACGCGATGGCCGCGCCGCCGGCGAGCTTGAGCATGCCGGTCGTGATCCGGCCGTCGCGCAGCGCTCGGAGGTGCCCGCGGAATCCCCGGTCCTCCCCGCCGAGCACATCGTCGATGAACCCGAGGAGCGCGAAGCCGAACACTGCGAAGAGCACGAGGGTGCGGGCCGGGTTCACCCCGGGGTCGTCACCGAACCCGAACGCACCGAGGACCGATCGGCCGGCCTCGACGACGAGGACCCCGGCGACGATGAGCAGGCCGGAGGCGGTGGCCAGGCGCACCCCGCGGTGGTTCGTGCGCGCGAGCACCGGCGACTCCCGCAGTTCCGGAGCGGTCACCGCGACGAGGCGGGCGGCGAGGAACCCGAGGACGAGGGCGAGGATGACGGTCACGCGCTCGCCATCCTCACGCGCCCTCGGGCTCGGGGCGCGGACCGGTGGGAGGACGGGGGCGCAGTCGCACCCGGGCCCCGAGCAGGCGGATCCCGAGGAGGTAGACGGCGCCGCCCGCGGCGGCGAGGACGGCGACCACCACCAGGCTCGCCACGCGACCCACCGGATCGAGGAGTCGCGCGGCCAACCACACGGCGAGACCCACGACGACCGCCACCACGAGGCTGCGGCACGCGCTCAGCGGCAGGATGGGATGCCCGAGCCGACGGCGGAGTGCGATGCCGAGGGCCGTCGCCGACACGAGGGAGGCGACCGTGTTGCCGATACCGAGCACCGCGACACGTCCGGCGCCGGAGGTGTGGGGCGCGACGAGCAGCATCACGGCCCCGGTGAGCACCGCGGCCCCGAGGGCGAGGGTCGCGGGCAGTCGGCTCTCATCGAGCGCGTAGAAGGATCGGGCGAACAGGAAGAATGCGGCGTAGGGAAGCAGGCCGACGGCGAGCGTCGCCACCGCGACCGCGAGCAGGTGCACACCGCGGGGCGATGCGGCGTTCCCGAAGGCGACCGCCCGC
The DNA here is from genome assembly GCA_046074845.1 of Actinomycetes bacterium. Taxonomy (GTDB): domain Bacteria; phylum Actinomycetota; class Acidimicrobiia; order IMCC26256; family IMCC26256; genus IMCC26256. The sequence goes on from JBJTOY010000029.1 coordinate 22,993, forward strand.
ATGCCCGGCTCGGCCAGCGCGACCATCGCGGCTGTCACCGGGAGCACCAGCATCGCCATCGCATCGAACGCCCAGCGCACCGAGGCCGCGAACCCGGCCCAGGCCCCGCGGGCCGCGTCCTCGGCCAGTTCCGGCAGCACCGTGGTGTGGACGGGGGCTGCGAGGACCGCGTACGGGGCGGTGAAGAACACGAACGCGACCTGGTACGCGACCGTCCCTCCCCGCACTGCGTTCCCGATGACGATGCACACCCCGAGCAGCAGCCCGAAGGCGGCGTGCTGGAGGATCGCCCAGCCCGAGAGCCGCAGCAGACGCCCGACGGCCGGATCGCGGCGCGGGAGGTGGATGCGGGGCCGCACCCCGGAGCGGAGCATGGCGACCACGGGCATGGCCACGAACGCGGCGACGCCGAGCGTCGCGGTGAGGGCCAGGCAGAGCCGGGCCGCCGGCGTCAGGTCGAGCCCGGGCCGCCCCGGTCCGACGATCACCCGGAACACGACCATGCCCGTGACCACGACGACCGTCAGCGCGATCGGGGCCAACGCGGGCACGATGAACCGCCGTTGCGCGTGGAGCACGGCGACCGCGACCGCACCGAACGCGTACAGCAGGATCTGCGGGATCATGAAGCGGAGCAGGAAGGTCGAGAGCTCCTGCTGCTGGGCCGCCACGGCCGACGACTCCACCCCGGACGCCAGCAGCCGGGCGATCGAACCGGCGAAGATCTCGCCGAGGACGACGAGCGCACCGAGCACCACGAGCGCCAACCCCAACAGCCCACCGGCGAGGCGCTCGACCTCCGCCCGCTCCTCGCCCGCGAACAGGTTCGTGAACGTCGGGACGAGCACCGCCGAGAGCGCACCGGCCGCGAGCAGCTCGAAGATGACGTTCGAGACCGAGTTCGACGACGAGTAGGTGTTCCCGAGGTACGTCGTCCCGAGGACCGCGGCGATGGTCAGGATGCGGACGAACCCGATGCCGCGGGACAGCGCGACCGCCGCGCCCATGCCCGCCGCGGCACGCCCCGTACCGGGGCGGCGGCCGTCCGGATCGACGGCCGCGGATCCGGGTTGGGTCACGGAACCCACCACGCGGGCATCGGCGCCTCGGCCCCCGCACCGAACCCGTACCGCCCGGTCACGTCGCGACCGAGGTCCGCGGTCGCCAGCACCGTGGCGATCCGTCCGTCCACGAGGTCGAGGTCGTCGACCGTGGAGAGCCGATCCCGCAGCGCCTCGTCGTCCCGGACGTTGGCCAGGACCGACCCCCGCGCGGGGACGCCGTCGGCGTCCCGGTGGTCCTCGGCCGCGGTGGTCTCGACCCCGGCCTCGGCCAGCGCCGCGGCCCGGTTCGCGGTGCGCGCCGCCTGCACCGCGGCCGGGTCGCGGTCCGGGCGCACGACGTACACGGCTCGGGCACCCGCGCCCGGCCAGGCGGACGGGAAGCTCGGCGCGCTCGCCGGAACGTCGCCGACCCCGCGGTACGAGACGAACCCGGCGTCGTCGAGTCGGGCCAGCACGTCGTCGGCCGGGTCGGCGGCCACGCCCTCGGCGATGCGACGGGCCAGGACCTCCCACGCCGCCGACCGGACGCGCCGGGGCCCGCGGACCTCGACGCCGGTCGCGGCGCGCAGTGCGTCGCTGCGGGAGTCGTCGTCCCAGGTCGCGCTGATCTCGAGCACGCCGCCGACCGGCGACCCCGCGGTGCGGCTCAGGGCGACGAGGTCGTCGACCGCCTCGGCGGCGACGCCGGGCTCCACGAGGATCGCGACCGAGGTACCGATGAGCCGACCGGTCACGGCGAACGGACTGGCGGCCGCGATCGTGGCGTTGCGCTGGCCGAGTTCGGTCCGCAGCGCCTCGTTCTCGGCCCGCTGCTCATCCGCGTTGCGCTCGACCCGATCGATGCGGGTACGCAGCGAACTCACGATCGCTCGGTCCACGACGGTCGAGCCGACGACGACGCCGAGCGCCAGCGCCAGGAACACGGCGACGATCGAGACGACGTGGAAGCGGAAGTTGATCATGCGGTGGGCTCAGATCCGATCCGGCGCTCAGAGCGCCCCGACGACGGAATACCAGAGGTCACGCACCGACAGGGTGATCCCCCGGAGGAACACGTGGATCGGCTCGGAGACGATGGAGACCGAGATCATCGCCACGAGCGCCGCACCGATCACCATGAGCAGGTCCCGGCGCCGGACCCGGCCCTCGTAGAGCCGGTTGACGCCCTTGGCGTCCACGAGCACGGGCCCGAGGCGCAGCCGCGTGAGGAAGGTCGAGGACATGCCCGGGCGCCCCTTGTCGAGGAACTCGACCATCGTGGCGTGGGTGCCGACGGCCACGATCAGGGTCGCGCCGGCCTCGAAGGCGAGCAGCATCGCGACGTCCTCGCTCGTGCCGTCGATCACGAACTCGTGGTACGGCACCCCCCACATCTCGAGGTTCTCCCGTCCCGGGGCACGGCCGTCGCGGTGCACGTGGTGCACCAGGTCGGCGCCCACACCGAGGGCCCGCTCGGACACCGAGTCGAAGTCGCCGATGATGACGTCGGGCGTGAACCCCTCCTCGAGGAGCGCGTCGGCCCCACCGTCCACCGCGATGAGGACCGGGCGGTACTCCTTGATGTACGCGCGCAGCGCGTGCAGGTCGTCCCGGTAGTCGTGCCCTCGCACCACGACGAGGGCGTGGCGACCCTTCATGTCGACGGTCAGGGGCGGGAGCGTGACCGGCTCGAAGGTGAGGTCGGCCTCACGCCGGATGTACTCGAGCGTGTTCTCGGCGAAGCGTTGCAGTTCCTCCCCGATGTTGACGCGGGCCTCCTCCATCTCGGCCTCGACCGCGTCGATGGTGAGCGGGGTCCCGACCGCGATCCGATCGGGACCGTGGAACACCTCGCCGCCGGCCAGGCGCAGCGTGTCGCCCTCGGCGACGGTCTCGAGGACCGACCGGTCGACGCCGTCGACGATCGGCACGCCGGCCCGCAGCAGCCGGATCGGTCCGACGTTCGGGTACCGACCGGAGATCGAGGTGCCGGCGTTGACGACCGCGGCGACCCCGGCGGCGATGAGGCTCTCGGCCGCGACCCGGTCGATGTCGGTGTGGTCGATGACGGCGATCTCGCCGGGGCGGAGGCGCTTGGCGAGATCCTTCGTGCGCCGATCGACCCGGCACGAACCGGTGACGCGGGCCTCGGATCCGATCACCGCGCTCACGACCGGCTCCCGGCGGCGCCGAGGAGTTCGGCGGCGTGGCGCCGTGCGTGCTCGGACTCCCCCACGCCGGCGAGCATACGGGAGAGCTCGGTGATCCGATCCTCGCCCGACACGACCTCGGCCATGGCCACCGTCCGGTCCTGCACGGCGCGCTTCGTGACCACGACCTGGGTGTCGGCGTGGGCCGCGACCTGCGCGAGGTGCGTGACGCAGATGACGTCACCGCCCCCGGCCAGCGCCTTGAGCTCCCGGCCGACCGCGGAGCCGGCCTCCCCGCCGATCCCGGCGTCCACCTCGTCGAAGACGAGCACCGGCACGGACTCCGCACCCACGCCCGCGGCGTGCAACGCGACGCGCACCGCGAGCATGGACCGGGCCAGTTCGCCCCCGGACGCGGCCTTCGCGAGCGGACGGAACGGTTCGCCGGCGTTCGCGGCGAGCAGGAAGGTCACGCGGTCCGCGCCATCCTCGGTGTCGGGTCCCGGTTCGACCTCGACCTCGAGCCGGGCCGAGGGCATGGCGAGCCGCACGAGGCGTTCGGCCACCGCCGCGGCGAGCGCACCCGCGGCGGCCCGGCGCGCCTGCGTCAGTTCCGTCGCGGCCGCCCGGAGCGCGACCTCGGCCGCGTCCCGATCCGCCTCGAGCTCCGCGGCGCGCGCGTCGTGCGAGGCCAGCTCGTCGCGCCGGGCCCGCGCCTCATCGAGGAACGCGAGCATCTCCCGACAGGTTGCGCCGTACTTGCGACCGAGTTCCTTCAGCAGGCGCCGCCGCTCCTGGACCGCGGCGAGCCGCTGCGGATCGACGATGACCGCGTCGCGCTCGTTGCGCAGGTCGTGGGCCGCCTCCTGGATCTCGGACTGGAGGCCGAGTAGGCGCGCCTGACGCTCCTCGAGCCCCGACCGGCCGGTCAGCGCACCGGCCGCCGCACCCGCCGCGTCCACGCCCGCGCCCATGAGCACGGTGTACGCCGTGGCCAATGCGTCGCGCAGCGCGTCGGCATCGGCGAGGCGTGCCTCCTCGTGGGCCAACAGATCGAGTTCGTCGGGATCCGCGAGCCCGGCGGCCTCGAGCTCCTCGACCTGGAACGTGAGGAGGTCGAGCTCCCGCGCCCGGGCCCGCGCGTCGCCCCCCATCGCACCGAGGGCCTCGTCGATGCGCCGGACCTCGGCCCGGGCCGCGCGGTAGCCCGCGAGCGCGTCACGCGCCGGCGCGCCCGCGAATGCGTCGAGGAGCGCCGTCTGGACCGCGGGTTCGAGCAGGCTCTGGTGCGCGTGCTGACCGTGGATGTCGAGGAGGCGGCCCGCCACCTCACCGAGTTCGGCCACGGTGGCGAGGCGTCCGTCGATGTAGGCGCGACTGCGGCCGTCCGCCGGGACGACCCGGGCCAGCACGGTGTCCTCGCCCGTGGTCGGGTCGAGGAATCGACCCTCGATCCGTGCCTCGTCGGCCCCGGCCCGCACCGTGCCCGCATCGGCGCGGGCACCGGCCAGCAGGGCGAGTGCCGTCATCACGAGGGTCTTGCCCGCTCCGGTCTCCCCCGTCACCACCGTCAGTCCGGGGGTGAACAGGACGGAGAGCTCCTCGATGATCCCGAGGTCACTGACCCGGAGTTCGAGGAGCGAGGCGGCGCTCACCGGTCGGACAACCCGAACTTGGCCTTGAGCACCTGGTGGAAGTCGCGCGGTCCGAGCGTCGCGATGTGCGCGGGGCGCGCCGCCCCGGTGCATCGCACCGTGGCCCCGGCGTCGAGTTCACCGATCTCCCGACCATCGATCGTCAGCACGACCGAGCGAGCGTTCACGACGTCGAACCGGACCTCCTCGGCCGGATCGAGCACCAGCGCGCGGTCGAAGAGCATGTGGGGCGACACCGGGGTCAGGACCATGCAGTCGTGGCGCGGGGAGACGATCGGACCGCGGGCGGAGAAGGAGTAGGCCGTCGAGCCCGTCGGGGTCGCGACGATCACGCCGTCGGCCGCGTACGTGGTGAACGCGGTGCCGTTGATGCTCACGTCGAGCCGGACGACCCGCCCCGGTCGACCCTTCTCGAGCACCGCCTCGTTCAGCGCCTTCCAGGTGCCGGCGCACGGCGCGCCCTCGACGACGACCGAGAGCATCATGCGTTCGATCACCGTGTAGTCGCCCGCGGTGACCCGATCCAACGCCGCGTCGAGCCCCGCCGGTTCGACCTCCGTGAGGTACCCGAGCTGGCCGACGTTCACGCCGAGCACCGGCACGCCGGCGTCCGAGACGAGATCGACCGTGCGCAGCATCGTGCCGTCGCCCCCGAGGGAGAGCACGAGGTCGAGCCCGGCCGCGAAGGCCTCGACCTCGACGTGGTGCTCGGTGAGGGACGGTGCGTCGGCGGCGAGGACCCGCACCGACGCGCCGAGGGCCCGCAGCCGTTCGGCGGCCCGGGCCGCAAGGTCCTGGGCCGCCGCCCGGTCGGGATGCGGGACGAGGCCGACGATCATGCGTGCACCCCTTCGACGACCCGGTCGAGTTCGGCCGGGGGCACCGTGGGCGCGCCGTGGACGACGTGGGCGAGGAACTCGACGTTGCCGTCGGCACCGCGCAGCGGTGAGGCGACGAGCGCGCGGACCCCGAGACCGGCGCGGGCGAGGCCGTCGACCACCTCGCCGAGCACCGCACGGTGCACGGCCGGGTCGCGGACGATGCCGCCCTTCCCGACACGATCCCGACCGGCCTCGAACTGCGGCTTCACGAGGAGGACGAGATCGGCCTCGGCCGTGGTGAGCGCCGCCAACGCCGGCGCGACGGTCACGAGCGAGATGAACGAGAGGTCGGCCACGAGCAGATCGACCGGACCCCCGACCTCCCCGGGCTCGAGCGCCCGCACATTGACGCGCTCGAGGACGGTCACGCGGTCGTCGGTGCGCAGCGACCAGGCGAGCTGCCCCCGTCCGACGTCGACCGCGACCACGCCGGCGGCACCCCGCTGGAGCAGGCAGTCGGTGAACCCCCCGGTGGATGCGCCGGCGTCGAGGGCCCGACGCCCCGAGACATCGATCGAGAAGGCCGACAGGGCGGCGTCGAGCTTGGCGCCCCCTCGGGAGACGAAGCGGGCCGCGGGGGCGTCGACGGCGATCGCCTCGTCGGCACCGACCTGCCGGGACGCGGTGCGCGCCGGCGCACCACCCACCGTCACGTGGTCGGCCTCGATGAGTTCGACCGCTCGCGTCCGGCTCGGCGCGAGCCCGCGTCGGACGAGTTCGACGTCGAGGCGACGGCGCATGCGGACCGAGGCGGGGATCGTCGCTACGACGATCGCTTCGCCGACTGCTTGGCGGCCTTCCGGGCCGCGGGCTTCGCGGACTTCGACGGGCGCTTCGCGGCCTTGGTGGACCCCGTCGCCTTCTTCTTCGGCGCCTGCTTCGCGGACTGCTTCGACGTCGCCTTCGTCGCCTGCTGCTTGGACCCCTTCGGGGCCTTCGCGGCGCCCTTGGCCTTCGCCGTCGCACCGCCGAGTTCGCGTCGCAAGCGGCGCTCCGACGCGTCCAGATCGTCGCGGGTCACGAGGCCGAGGGACTTGACCTGCCGGGCGACCTCGCCGCGCACGAGGTTCACGGCGGCGTCGCGACGACGGCGGCTCTCGTCGACGATCCCGTCCACGAAGGACTGCACCTGGCTCTGGGCCAGCACGCCCTGCTCCACGAGGACCCGGGCCCGGCCGCGGGCCTGCGACCGGGTGAGTTCGACGAAGTCGGCTCCGGCATCGATGAGGCGGGTGAGGTCCGGGCGCTGCGGCATGACGTCCTCCGGGGTGGGGTCGGGCGGTGACGGGGCTCGTGATGGCGGGATACGGACACAACGGTCGCTGCGCACCGTCGGTCGTCCCGGAGCCTACCCGGGGGTCCGACATCACCCGGAGGTCCGGCCGGCCGCTTGCGGGATACCCTCGCCCGGCGTGGTCCTCCCCCTCTACGACGACAACCCGACGGGGCGCGTCCCGTACCTCACCATCCTGTTCATCGCGCTCAACGTGGTCGTGTTCGCATTCATCCAACCGCGGGGTGATGGGGCGGCCACCAGGTTCGACTACCGGCACGCCATGATCCCCTGCGAGCTCGAGCAGGGTCGGCCGCTCAGTGAGGCCGAGATCGTGAGCGGGGACTGCGGGGCGACCCGGGCCGAGGATCTGAACGGCACCTTCGGCACCCGTCCGTTCGCACCGACCAAGAACGTCTGGTTGGCCGTGATCTGGTCGATGTTCCTCCACGGCTCCTGGCTGCACCTGCTCGGCAACGTCTGGTTCCTGTGGGTGTTCGGGAACAACATCGAGGAACGCTTCGGCCGCATCGGCTTCGTCGCGTTCTACCTGCTGGCCGGCATCGTCGCCGCCGCGGCCCAGGTGCTCTCGGATCCGGGGTCGACGATCCCGGTCATCGGGGCCTCGGGCGCGGTCGCCGGGGTGATGGGCGCCTACATCGTGCTGTTCCCCCGAGCCCGCGTCCTCACGTGGTGGCCGATGTTCCTCATCCTCGTCGTGTACATCCCGGCCGTCATCGTGCTGGGCCTGTGGTTCCTCATGCAGTTCGCCACCGACCCCAACAGTGGGGTCGCGTGGCAGGCCCACGTCGGGGGCTTCGCGTTCGGGGTCGCCGTCGCGTTCGCGCTCCGGTCCCGACTCCGCCCGATGCCCGTGGTCGACCGTCGCCCGCGGTCCGGCCGCATCCGGTTCGGCTCGCACACCCGGCCCGATCCGGCCCACACCTGGGACCCGCCGATCGACGCCACGCCCTGGGCCCCGCCGGACCCGTCCGACCCACCGACCTGGGCCCCGCCGACGGCGCCACCGGCCTCGGGCACCCGACCCATCGATCCGGAGGACCGGCCGAACTGATCGGGACGGCTCGAGCCGATGTGGGCGGGCGTTCAGCGCTCGGCCGGGCCGAGCGCGCCGAGTGCCTCGCGGTAGTGCACCGAGTCGGGGCGCATCGTCGTCGCACGGCGCAGGTACCCGCGGGCCCCGTCCGGATCGCCGAGGCGGACCCGGCACAGCCCGAGGCCGAAGAGCGCGTAGTCGTTCACCGGGTCGAGTTCGAGCGCCCGGGAGAACTCGGTCTCGGCGTCGGCGAACCGGGCCGCGCGGAAGTAGGCGCGCGCGAGCGCCTCCCGGATGGAGGCCTGATCGGGCTCGAGGTCCCGGGCCCGCTCCAGCGGTGCGATCGCCGCGTGCGCGTGGGCGCCGGCGAGGAGTTCGGTGCCGCGCCGGTAGGCGTCGTAGGCCGCGTCCGTCCCATCGTCGCCGACCGGCCGCGGCGCACCACCCGCGGCGTCGCGGTCGTCGCGGCGTCGGTCCTCACGCTCGTCGTCCACGCTCCGGTCCTCGCTCTCCTCGGCGGGTGCCGGACGCTGCGTTCGGCGCGCCGACGCGCACCCGGGCGGCTCCGGCACGGTGTGCCATGATCGCAAACGGCGTCCGCGATCCCGGCAGCGAAGGACCAACCACCGTGCCCGAACTCCTCCCCTTCCGCGGCCTGCGGTACGCCCACGGCGGCGATCTGGTGGCCGTGACCGCGCCGCCGTACGACGTCATCGACCCCGAGCACCGGGATCGCCTCGCCGCGTCGGACCCCTGCAACTCGGTGCGCCTCATCCTGCCCGACGGTCCCGACCCGTACCGGGCCGCGGCCGCGCTCCTCGAGGCGTGGGTCGCCGACGGCACCCTCGCGCTCGACCCGACGCCGACGCTCACCGTCTACCGCATGACCTTCCCGGACGGCGACGGCACCCGGTCGACCATCGGCGTGCTGGGTGCGCTGGTCCTCCCCGAGCGGATCACCGACGGCCAGGTGCTGCCGCACGAGCGCACCCTGCCGAAGGCCAAGACCGACCGGCTCGACCTGCTGCGCGCGACCCGGGCCAACCTCGACCCGATCTGGGGGCTGTGCCCGACCGCCGGGCTCTCGGCCACCCTCGCCGGGGCGACCGCCCGACCGCCGGAGGCCGCCGCACGCGACGAGCTCGGCGTCCTCCACGAGGCCTGGACCCTCACCGATGCGGGGGCGATCGCTGCGGTGCGCGACGCCGTGGCCGCCGGGCCGCTCGTCCTGGCCGACGGCCACCACCGTTTCGAGACCGCACTGAACTACCGGGCCGAGCAGGATCGGGCCGACCCCGGTGCCGACGCCATCATGTGCTTCGTCGTCGAGCTCGCGGACGAGCAGTTGGTCGTGCACGCGATCCACCGGCTCGTCCACGACCTGGCCCCCGATGTGGAGGCCCGCCTGGCCGGGACCTGCGACCTCGAGGACGCCGGCGCGAACACCCCCGAGGCGGTGGACGCGCTCCGGGCTCGACTGCGACGCGACGGCGGTATCGGCCTCGTGCTGCCGGACCGCCTCGTCCGCCTCGTCCCCCGGGCCGACGCCCTCGCGGCCGCCCGCGCCGACCTGCCGGCCTCGCTCCACTCGGTGTCCTCGGCGCACTTCGACGCGCTCGTGCGTCCGGCCCTCGGGGAGGCGACCCTCACCTACCGCAACGACGCCGCCACCTGCGCCGCGATGGTCGCGGCCGGGGCCGCCGACGCGGCGATCATCCTGCAGCCGGTGAGCGTGGCCACCATCCGCGACGCCGGTCGGGCCGGCGTGCGCATGCCGGAGAAGACGACCTTCTTCTGGCCGAAGCCGCGCACCGGCTTCGTGTTCCGCCGGCTCGACGACTGAGACCGACGCGGGCCGGACGCGTATCGCGCCGCCGCCCGGGGGCGACGGCGCGATGGGTGGAACCTCGGGGGCGAGAGCCCCGGTCGCCTCAGACGACGTCCCAGGTGTTGCCGGCCCCGAGCAGCGCGTCGAGATCGGCCACGCCGCTCTCCTGCGAGGCCGCCAACTGGCGGGCGACCTCCTGCTCGTACACCGGCCGCTCCACGTCGCGGAAGATGCCGATGGGGGTCGGCATGACCGGACCCCAGGACAGGCGTGACAGCGCGAACGCGAGCGACGGGTCCTCGCGGTGCTCGTCGTGCACCGCGATGCGGTCCAGGCCGACGGATGCGACCTCGACGATCCTCGCCTCGCCGTCCTCGATCACCACGCCGTGCTGGCCCTCGTCGCCGAACACGATCGGTTCGCCGTGCCGGAGGTTGATCAGCATCTCGGCCCGCTGATCCTTGGCGACGATGCCGTCGAAGGCCCCGTCGTTGAACACGTTGCAGTTCTGGTAGATCTCGACGAACGCCGCGCCCTGGTGGTCGTGCGCTCGCCGGAAGATCTCCATCATGTGCTTGCGGTCCATATCGTGGGTGCGGGCCACGAACGAGGCCTCGACCCCGAGCGCCACCGAGATCGGGTTGAACGGGTGGTCGACCGATCCGAACGGCGTCGACTTCGTGACCTTCCCCACCTCGCTGGTCGGCGAGTACTGGCCCTTGGTGAGCCCGTAGATCTGGTTGTTGAACATCAGGATCGTGAGGTTCACGTTGCGGCGCAGCGCGTGGATCGTGTGGTTGCCGCCGATGGACAGCGAGTCGCCGTCACCGGTGATCACCCAGACGTCGAGGTCGGGGCGGGCGGTCGCGATGCCGGTGGCGAACGCCGGCGCACGGCCATGGATGCTGTGCACGCCGTAGGTGTTCATGTAGTACGGGAACCGGCTCGAGCAGCCGATGCCGCTGACGAACACCTGGTTCTCGGGCCGGAGCCCCATCTCCGGCAGGAGCAGCTGCACCGCGGTGAGCACGGAGTAGTCCCCGCAGCCCGGGCACCAGCGGACCTCCTGGTCCGACGAGAAGTCCTTGCGCGACAGGGTGACGGGCTCAGCCATTGATCATCTCCAGCATCTTCGCCTCGAGCTCGGCCGCCCGGAACGGGAGACCCTGGACCTTCGTGAGGCTCTGCGCGTCCACGAGGTACTCGGCGCGCACGAGCCGGGACAGCTGCCCGAGGTTCATCTCGGGGACGAGGACCTTCGGGTAGCGCCGCAGCACGTCCCCGAGGTTGGCCGGGAACGGGTTGAGGTGCATGAGGTGCGCGTGTGCGACCTTGCCCCCGCCCTCGCGCACCCGGCGGGCCGCAGCCTGGATCGACCCCCAGGTGCTCCCCCAGCCGAGCACGAGCAGGTCGGCTTCGCCGGACGGGTCGTCGACCTCGACCGGCGGGATGTCCGCGGCGATGCCGGCGATCTTGTCGGCCCGCAGGTGCATCATCAGCTCGTGGTTCGCCGGCTCGTAGTTGACGTTGCCGGTGACGTCCTGCTTCTCGATCCCGCCGACCCGGTGCATGAGGCCCGGGGTACCGGGGATGGCCCACGGGCGGGCGAGCGTCTCCGGGTCGCGCAGGTACGGCAGGTACCGGGGGGTGCCGTCCGGGTGCTCGCCGTTCATCTCGGTCTGGAACGGCACCGAGATGTCGGGCAGCTCGGCCGAGGTCGGGTAGCGCCAGGGCTCGGAGCCGTTGGCGAGGTACCCGTCGGTGAGGATCATGACCGGGGTCTGGTACTTCAGGGCGATGCGGGCACCCTCGATCACCGCGTCGAAGCAGTTCGACGGCGAGTAGGCAGCCACGATCGGCATCGGAGCCTCGCCGTGACGGCCGTACATCGCGAGCATGAGGTCGGCCTGCTCGGTCTTCGTCGGCAGACCGGTCGACGGCCCGCCGCGCTGGACGTCGATCAGCAGCATCGGGAGTTCGATGCTCACCGCGAGGCCCATCGACTCGGACTTCAGGTCGACACCCGGACCGCTCGTCGTCGTGACGCCGAGGTGGCCCGCGTACGACGCACCGATCGCCATCCCGGCCGCCGCGATCTCGTCCTCGGCCTGCACGGTGCGCACCCCGAACTTCTTGTGCTTCGACAGCTCGTGGAGGATGTCGGAGGCCGGGGTGATCGGGTACGACGCGAGGAACAGCGGCAACTTGGCCTGCTGGGCCGCGGCGATGAGCCCGTAGGCCGTGGCCACGTTGCCGGTGATGTTGCGGTAGCGACCGGGCTCGAGCTTCGCCGCGGGGACCGCGTAGGCGTGCTCGAAGATCTCTGCGGTCTCACCGAAGTGGTACCCGGCCTTGAACGCGGCGAGGTTGGCGTCGTGGACGATCTGGTTCTTCGCGAACCGCTCGTCGATCCAGGTGAGGATCGACTCGAGGGGGCGGGTGTACATCCACGCGATCAGACCGAGGGCGAAGAAGTTCTTCGAGCGCTCGGCGTCGCGGGGCTTGGCCCCCGTGTCCTTGGCCGCCTCGAGGGTCAGCGTCGTCATCGGGATGGCGTAGAGGCGGTACGAGGCCAGCGAGCCGTCCTCCAGCGGGTTGCCGAGGTACCCGGCCTTCTCGAGGTTGCGGGGCTCGAACGCATCCGTGTTGGCGATGATCGCCCCACCCGGGATCAGGTCGCCGATGTTCGCCTTGAGAGCGGCCGGGTTCATCGCCACCAGCAGGTTCGGCGCGTCGCCCGGCGTCACGATGTCGCGGCCGGCGATGTGCACCTGGAACGAGGAGACCCCCGCGATGGTGCCGGCGGGGGCCCGGATCTCGGCCGGGTAGTTCGGGAGCGTCGCCAGGTCGTTGCCGAACGCGGCACTCACGTCGGTGAACCGGTCCCCGACGAGCTGCATGCCGTCACCGGAGTCACCGGCGAAGCGGATCACGACCCGCTCGAGCGTCTCGGGCGGCTGGACGGGCGAGGTGGTCTCTGCGGTCACGGAGCCTCTTTCGCGGACCGGCGTTCCGCCTCGTCGCGGCGCCGACCGATGCAGGGGGAACGGGCGGAGGGGCCCGAACCGGATCGAGGGGTGCGAGATCCCGCGAACCTCCGGCGAGCATACCGACCGGTGGGTCGCGTTCCGGGAAGCGGCCGTGGGTATGCTCGCCGCCGCGCCTCCCCGGGCCGCGGCCCTCGGGTGCCGTGGGGATCCGGGGTCGTGCCCATCGAGATCGCCCCGACCGAGACCCCCGGCAACGGAGCCGGGTGGACACAGGAGAACCGACATGGCCCTCGGGTACGACCAGCAGCTCTTCATCCTCGCCTTCGACCACCGCGGGTCCTTCCAGAAGAAGATGTTCGGGATCGCCGGCGACCCGAACCCCGAGGAGACGGCGAAGATCATCGACGCCAAGGCGGTCATCGCCGCCGGGTTCGCCCGGGCCCTCGAGGAGGGGGCCCAGGCCGGGACCGCCGGCATCCTCGTCGACGAGCAGTTCGGCACCGACGTCGCCCGGGCCGGGATCGCCGCCGGGCGCATCGTCGCCATGCCGGTCGAGAAGAGCGGCCTCGACTACTTCGACTTCGAGTACGGCGACCAGTTCGGCGCCCACATCGAGGCGTTCAACCCGACCTTCTCGAAGATCCTCGTCCGCTACAACCCGGAGGCGAACGCCGACGACAACGCGCGTTCGCTCACCGGCCTGCGGACGCTGTCGGACTGGCTGCACGCCCGGGATCGCAAGTTCCTGCTCGAGCTCCTCGTCCCGGGCGAGCCGCACCAGATCGAGGCCGCGGGCGGCGAGGACGCCTACGACACCGACGTGCGGCCCGGCCTCATGCGGGAGGCCATCGTGGCCATGCAGGGCGCCGGGATCGAGGCCGACATCTGGAAGATCGAGGGCATCGACAAGCGTGAGGACTGCGAGATGATCGCCGAGCAGACCCGGGCCGGCGGCCGGGACGGCGTCGGCTGCGTGGTGCTCGGACGCGGCGCCGACGACGCCAAGGTCGACCACTGGCTTCGGACCGGTGCCGGCGTCCCCGGGTACCTCGGGTTCGCGATCGGTCGGTCGATCTGGTGGGACCAGCTCAAGGGCTACCTCGCCGGTTCGCTCTCCGGTGACGACGCGGCGGCCCAGATCTCCACGAACTACCGTCGCTACATCGACGTCTACGTCGGCGGCTGACCGCCGGGGGACCCAGTGCCCCGGACCTTGCTTCGTCCTCGGCCCCGCTCCGGCGGGGCCGAGTCGCGCCCGGGGCCTCGGCACCCGCGTCCCGCAGCATCGCTAACGTGCGCCGCCATGGAGCCGATCGAACGCCTCGCCCACGAGTTCATCACCGCCACCGGCGCGGGCGACCTGGAGACCGTCGCTTCGATGTACGCACCCGACGCGATCATCTGGATCAACGCCACCGGCACGGAGATGCCGGCGGCCGACGGCCTCGGCGTGTTGGGCGCACTCCACCGACGCGCCGAGTCGGTCCGGTACGAGGTGCTCGAGGTGATCCCGACCGAGCACGGCTACGTGCAGCGCCACATTCTCCACGTCACGGTGCCGGCCCGTGCGGACCGGCCGGCCCGGGACCTCGCCGTGCCGGCGTGCCTCGTCGTCCGAGTGCGGGACGGGCTCATCACCCGGCTCGACGAGTACCTCGACTCCGGCCAGATCTCGCCGCTCTTCGAGCGCTAACCGAGCGCGGCCCGGATCGCCGGGAGCACCAGGACGAATCCGGTCGCGCCCAGGATCGCCGTCGCGACGACGATCCGCTCGCCCGGGAGCACCGCGTCCCCCGACCACACGAATCGGTCCAGGTCGCCGCCATGCGTGGCCGCGCCGATGCGCCACCACGTCCGCAGCGGGACGACTCGACCCGTCGCCCGCAGCGCGAGGTCCCGCGCCGGCGCCTCGACGAGGACGAACGAGGCGTAGGCGGCGACGATGGTCATCGCGCTCGCCGCGACGAGGGACGGTCCGGCACCGAGGACGACCGTGCCATCCTCGTACCACCGCTCGAGCAGCAGGATCGCCGCCTGCTGCCACAGGTAGATCCCGAACGCCAGCGTCCCGGCGATCGCCACTGTACGCCACGCGAGCGCGCGCCGGACGCCACCCGGGCGCGCGCCGGGGAGTGCCGCGGGTATGAGCAGGAACAGTGCCGCGACGATCGCGATCTCGTCGACGACGAACAGTGGGGTCCGAGCGATCGCGAGGTCCCCCGGTACGGTCGGCAGTCCGGCACGCGCCGATGCGACGACCATGAGCCCGACCATGCACCAGGCCGCCCAGGGACGACGCGTGAACGCCGATACGACCCGCGGCACGCCGCCCCCGGTCTCGCGCCATGCGCAGACCACGGCGAGCGCCATGCCACACGCGAACACGTCGAGGTAGGAAGGCAGCCACGATCGCAGGTTCGAGATCGGGAACCACGTCCGCGTCGGCGAGGCCGACGCCCCCAGGACGAAGATCGCGACGGCGCGCGTCGCGACGCCGATGGTCGCCAGACCCCCCAGCACGGCGACGTTCGCCCGCAGGACCGCGCGGCGGCCGCGCCGCCGACCGATGCGGTCGGCGATGGCGGCGATGCCCGGCAGGACCGCGTAGAAGGAGACCTCGATCACGAGGGTCCATGCGACGAAGAGGCCGGACGAGAAGAAGCCGTAGGCCCGGTAGTTCTGCAGCAGTGCGAAGGATGTGACGTAATCGGCCGCCGAGGGCCTCGTGTACACCCCCACTCCGAGGGCGATCGCACCTGCGAGCGCCACCCAGTATCCGGGAAGGATACGGACGCCGCGTCGGATCCAGAACTTGACCGGTCGAGGCGCCGGCGTGCCGCTGAGTTGGGCGAGCACGAACGGCCGGTACAGCAGGAACCCCGACAGCATGAAGAAGGTGAGGACGCCGAACCGGCTCAGCGCGTCGACGTGGGCGAGCCACCGGGCATCGACCGCGCCCGGGTAGGTCCGGTGGAGGGACACGGCGAGGTGTGCGGCGAGTACGGCGCCCGCAGCGATCGCCCGAACGCCGTCGAGGCACGGAAATGCGACGATGGTGGATGGCGTGGACCGCGTGGGTGTTGATGGATCGGCGGTGGTGGCCACAGCGGGAGCGTACCTGCGCAGGCCGACGCCGGGATCGCCCGTCGCGGGCGCGGATCAGCCGAGCGCGGCGCGGAACGTCGGAAGGATCGCGGTGATCGCGAGCGCGACCAGGATCGACGCAGCGACGATCCTGCGCTCGCCCGCGAGCGCGCCCTCGTCCGACCACACGAAGCGATCGATCCCCTCGGCGTGCTCCGAGGTGTCGATACGGAGCCAGTCCCAGCGACCGGCTCCCGCCGGTGCACGACGCCCAGTCAACCGCATCCCGAGTTCTCGGGCCGGGAACTCGATCACGACGTACGAGACGTACGCGATGAGCAGGCTGAGGCCGACCGCGACCATAGCGAACGGCCAGGCGGAGTCGAGGACCGCCACATCCGGACGCCAGCGGTCCACGACATCGATGATCGGCAGCTGCCAGAGGTACACGCCGAACGCGATGGTGCCGAGCAGCGCGATCGGCTTCCAGGCGAGCAGGCGACGGATCCCGCCCGGCCGCGGTCCGGGCAGCGCGCCGGGCAGCACGAACGCGAACGCCGCGATGATCGAGACCTCGTCGCGGATGAAGAGCGTTGACGGCCCGATGGACAGCACGCCGGGGACCCGGGGCATCCCGGACCTGCCGAGTGCGACGATCATGATGCCGACGACCGTCCACGCCGCCCAGGGCCGGCGGGCGAACGCCGCCGCCGCCCGCGGCAGGCCTCCCGCGGTCTCATGCCACGCGCACACCAGTGCCAGCAGCATCCCGAGGGCGAACATGTCGAGGTACGCAGGGACCCACATGTTGAGATTCGAGATCGGGAACCACGTCCGCGTCGGTGCCGACGACACCCCGATGACGAAGATCGCGACGTACCGGGTGACCACGCCGATGACGGCGAGCATCACGAGCATCCCGATGTTCCCGCGCAGTACGGCTCGGCGCGTACCGGGCCGACTCACCCGCGCCGTGATCGCTGCGATCCCGGGCAGCAACGCGTAGAACGCCACCTCGATGACGAGCGTCCACCCCACGACGAGTCCGAAGGAGAGCACGCCGTACGCCCGATAGTTCTGGAGGAGCGCGACCGCGGTGAGGTAGTCGCCGAACGTCGGACGGGTGAACACGGCGACCCCGAGGACGATCGCACCGAGGAGCGCGAACCAGTATCCCGGCAGGATGCGCGCGGCGCGGCGGATCCAGAAGTCGCGCGCCCGCGGGATCGGTCGGCCACGGAGCTGCGCCAGCACGTACGGGCGGTAGAGCAGGAATCCGGAGAGCATGAAGAAGATCGCCACGCCGAACCGATCGAGCGCGGCGATGTGGCGCACGACGACGACGGGCAACGCATCGCGGTCGATGATGAGCATCGACATGCACAGGTGGTACGCGATGACGGTCGCCGCCGCCAGGGCCCGGACGCCGTCGAGGCACGGGAACGACTCGACCCGACGATCCCCGCCCGGGAGCGGACCATCAGAGCCCACGGCGGGTGGCGACCCCTCGGCGGTTCCCGGCACATCGGGGAGCGTACCGGCGACCCAGCAGGGTCCTGACCCGCTACCCGAGCGCGGCGAGGCGCTCGGCCACGTCGGCGAAACCGGGGTCCTGCTTGCGGATCCGGTCGAAACGGGCCCGTGCCGCCGGCAGGTTGCCGCTGCGCTCCTCGAGGTCGGCCAGCGCGTACCAGAGCCTGAGGTGGTGGGCCATGACGCGCTTGATGCCGTCGGCCCGCTTGGCCAGCAGCGTGATGGCGTCGGTGATGCGACCCCGATCGGCCAGCGATCCGGCCAGCACGATGCGGCCCTCGGTCACGAGCTCCGAGGACGGGGACTCCTCGCCGAGCTCGCGCCAGCGGGCCTCGACCGTCTCGTGGTCCCCGAGGGCCCGGTAGCAGTCCATGAGGACCGGGTGCTGGGTCACGTCACCCGTCATCGAGAAGTACTCCTCGAGCTCGCGGGCCGCGTCACGGAACCTGGCATTGCGGTACAGCGCCAACGCGTACAGCTCGCGCACGCTCGGCGAGGCCGGCACCTCGTCCCGCAGCGGGCGCATGATGCGCAGGGCATCGCGGTCGCGACCCTCGGCGAACGCGTCGGCGCCCCGCATGAGCTCGTCGTAGTGGCGAGCACCCCGTCGCCCACCGAGGCGCAGGATCTCGTCCCGCACCGCCTGGGGCCCGGGACGACGCCGGCGCGACGGGGTGCGCCGCGGCGGCGCCTCGACCGGCCGCTTTCGGCCGGCGGTACGGGGCTTGGCACCACCCTGGACGCGCCGCAGCGACTCGCGCCCCTCCCGCTCCTCGCTCGGCGCGGCGGCCGCGGCGGCCCGCTTCGGCTTCCTCGGCGGTCGGGCCGGCGGCACCTCGAGCGGGAACGAGGCAGCCCGACGACCGCCGCGCGCGATCGCACCCTCGGGTCGGCCGGTCGTGCGGTTCGTACCCCCGCCCATCTGCTTGCGGGGCTTCGGGGCGCCGGCCGCCTCCTCGTCGCGCCGCGTCCCGCGGGCTGATCCGGCCCGACCGGTGCCACGGGAGGCCCCGCCCGCGCCCGCTCGGCCGCCACCCGCCCGCGATCCGGTGGACGAGCTGGCGCCGGCCGGGCGCTTGGCCCCGGTGCCCGGCTTCGCGCCGGCCGCGCGCCCACCGGTCCGGCGGCGCTCCTCGTCCCGTTCGGCCTTCCAGTCGGGCGCCTCGACCTTGCCCCGCCCGGCGCCGCGCCGTGGCGCGCCGCTGCGGCTCGAGGTGCTCGTGGAGCGCGCCGGGCGATCGTCCCGTCCGGACCGGGCCCCGCCGGCCGACCGGTCGGTCCCGGACCGACCGGTGGACCCGGACCGACCGGCGGACCCGGACCGTGCGCCACCCGAACCTGCGCCCGAACCTCCGCGGGCGCCGCCCGCGCGACCGCTCGAACCCGAACCGGCGCGACCTGCTGCGGACGAACCCCCGCCCGAGGACGAGGAACCGGACCGGGACGCGCCGGACCCGCCCTTGGCGCCGGAGCGCGGTGCACCGCCCGAACGGCCGGAGTTGCTGGGACGCTGGGGCACGGCGAGGACCTCGGGGAGTTCGGCCCCACGCGCGACGGGCGCGCCGGACACGATCGGACGGACGGTGGGCCGGGCACCTTAGCGCCCGACCGTGGACGCGACGAGAGGGGCACCCGATGGGCGCCCCTCTCGTCATCGAGGAATCCGGCGGCGACCTACTCTCCCAGGGGGCTCCCCCCCAAGTACCATCGGCGCGGGCGGTCTTCACTTCCGTGTTCGGGATGGGAACGGGTGTTTCCCCGCCGCTATTGCCACCGGAAATCAGTTGTCAATCGAGTGCGCCGTGTCTGGACACGGCTGCCCCTCGAAGACTCCATAGCGAGCACGAACACCGAGAAGATCTCAAGCCCTCGGCCGATTAGTACCGGTCGGCTGAACACGTTGCCGTGCGTACACCTCCGGCCTATCTACCTGGTCGTCTACCAGGGGCCTTACCCGGTT
>JBJTOY010000030.1:0-35162 GCA_046074845.1 Actinomycetes bacterium
GCCGTCAACGTCGTCTTCCCATGGTCGATGTGACCGATGGTCCCGATGTTCAGGTGCGGCTTCGTCCGCTCGAACTTCTCCTTGGCCATGGCCAATCTCTCCTGGGTGCTGACGCGCAACCGAGCGCGTGTGTGGATGGTGCCTATGTTCGGTGGTGCGCGGACCACGATCCGGCGGGCCGGGTCGGGGGGTCCGAGTAGCGGAGGCGGGAATCGAACCCGCGACACCACGATTATGAGCCGTGTGCTCTAACCAACTGAGCTACTCCGCCGTATGTGACGAGCGGTCCGGCCGATCGGCTCCCGCCGGCGCCCTCTCGCATCCGCTCGTGCGGAGCCCTCGGTGGGGATTGAACCCACGACCCCTTCCTTACCATGGAAGTGCTCTGCCACTGAGCTACAAGGGCAAGGGCGGAGAGGATAGCAAGGCCGCCCGTCTGGGCTACCGTCCGGGCCGTGGGATGGCTGATCCGGAGCGTGGAACCCGCCGACGCCGAGGCCATCCGGGCGATCTACAACCGTGAGGTGACCGGTTCCACCATCACCTTCGACATGGTCGAACGGACCGCCGAGGAGCAGGCGGCTTGGATGGCCGACCACTCCGGCGGCCACCCGGCCGTGGTCGCGGTCGACGAGACCACCGGGCAGGTGGTCGGGTTCGCCAGCCTCTCGCCCTACCGGCCCCGGCCCGCGTACGCCACCACGGTCGAGGACTCGGTCTACGTCCGGGACGACCAGCGGGGCAACGGGGTGGGCCGAGCCCTGCTCACCGAGATCGTCCGCCTCGCCGCCGCCCACGGGTACCACTCGATCATCGGGCGCATCGTCGGCGACCACGCGGCCTCGATCGCCCTCCACGAGTCCTGCGGGTTCACCGAGGTCGGCCGGGAGGTCGAGGTCGGCCGCAAGCACGGTCGCTGGCTCGACGTCGTCCTCATGCAGCGGATGCTCTGAGCCGCGATCCCCGCCTGCACCCGGCCGGGCGCGACTCCTCTGCAGCGCCGGCGGGCGCGACTCCTACCTCCAGCGCCGGCGGGCGCGACGACGCCGCCGGCCCCGGAGGGCGCAGCGGCGTCGGATCGGGTGGGCCCGGGAGGATTCGAACCTCCGTAGCTTTCGCAACTGGTTTACAGCCAGTCCCCTTTGTCCACTCGGGTACGGACCCAGCGGGGGCCTACAGTAACCGACCGTCCGGGACCGCTTCCAAGGGGGAACCATGCCCAGTTTCGACGTCGTGTCCGAGATCGACATGCAGGAGATGCGCAACGCGGTGGACCAGGCGTCCCGCGAGATCGCCAACCGGTTCGACTTCAAGGGCACGGACTCGAGCATCGAGCTCACCGACAAGACGATCGTGCTCAACACCGAGTCCGAGCAGCGCCTCCAGGCCCTCACCCAGGTCCTCGAGGAGAAGCTCGTCAAGCGCAAGGTCTCGCTCAAGACGCTCGACTACGGGAAGGTCGAGGAGGCCACGAAGGGCCGGGCCCGCCAGACGATCACGCTCGTCATGGGCATCAGCGACACGAAGGCCAAGGAGATCGGCAAGTTCATCAAGGACCTGCCGCTCAAGGGCATCCAGCACCAGATCCAGGGGGATCAACTGCGGGTGAACGGGAAGAAGCGGGACGACCTCCAGGAGGTCATCGCCGCCCTGCGGGAGGCCGACTTCGGCGTCCCGCTGCAGTTCACGAACTTCCGCGACTGAACCCTCACCCCACCGCGGCGCCGGTCGACGCGCCGGTCGCGGCCCGGGCCCGTTCGAGCAGGACGAACGCACCGATGGCGACGCCGTACACGCAGAGCGCCGCGATCTGCACCGTGCGGAACCCGTACGACATGGCCAGGATCGTCGTGCCGACCGAGCCGATGACGGAGAAGAACCCGTTCACGGCCCAACCCCAGGCCACGTACTCGTCGGGATGGTCGCCGAGGCCACCCACCACCGTGAGCCCGAGCGGCATGAACATCCCGAGGCACATGCCGAGCGGCGCGAGGAGCGCGACGGTCACCGCGATCCGGGCCCAGAGCGGCCAGAGGAGCAGCGCGTCGGTGAGAGGGTCGAGTGCGAGCAGGTAGAAGATCCCGAGCAGGCCGAGCATCGCGCCGCTCGTCACCACCGCACGACGCGGGCGATCCACGAACCGCTTGCTCAGCAGCGCGCCGAGCCCCGTGAACACGAGGATCGAGGCCAGCGTCACGGTGAGCGAGTAGGTCGGGTACCCGAGGAAGCGTACGAGCCGCTGGATCATGGAGATCTCGTACAGCATGAACCCGAGCCCGAGGGACGCGAAGTACAGCGCGGAGCGCCCCTTCGCGGGCAGGGCCCGCCACTCCTTGCGCACGAAGATGAAGGGAGCGAGGAGGAACAGGGCGGCGTAGCCGACCGCGACGAGCAGGAGCAGGAGCAGGACCCGCTCCCCGATGACGTCCTCCGGATTGTCGGTCGAGAACGGCTCGGTGATGCGGGACAGCACGTCACCGAAGGACGAGAAGTGCCAGAAGAACGGGCGATCGTCCCGTACCGCTGAGACCTCACGCGGGTAGGTGGCGGCGATCGAGGTCGCCTCGGCGTCCGAGCCCGCGCCGGCGAGGCGACCCACGATGCCGCCGTCGTCGGGCCGGCCGGGCGCGTACGCGACCTCCGAGCGCGGGAACGCACCCGGCTCGTGGCGCGGGGTGAGCGGCACCGCGGCCGTGAACCGATCGATCTCCGCCTCCGTGAAGGGGGTGCGCTTGACCACGATGGTCGAGAGGTCGCCGGTCGCATCGGTGATGTACGAGGAGACGATGATGTGGCGCGACGGATCCTCCACACCGATGCGGGCCAGCGCGTCGCGGGCGGTGAGCACGTAGCGCGCGGTGCGGCTCGGCGCCTTCCGGTAGTCGAGCTCCCCGAACTGGACGACCATCAGTCCGTCGTCGGTGAGGTGGCGCAGCGACTCCTGGATCATCTCCGAGGTGTACAGGTACGACTCGGAGAGCACGAACGCGCCCGAGGACGCCGCGTTGCTGGCGGCGTAGGAGTCGGGGGCCACGTACCAGACCAGGCTGTAGTCGTCGTCGCTGCGGAAGATGAACGAACGCCCGTCGTCCTGGTGGATGGTGACGCCGGGCTGGTTCGGGAGGTCGCCCGAGAACTCCTTGAGCGGGCCCTCGAGGAACCCGACCGTGACCGGGTTGAGCTCGACCCCCTCGATGCGGGGCGACCGGAAGCGCAGGGCCGCCACGATCTCGTTGCCGCCGGCCGACCCGATGATGAGCGTGTGCGCAGGGGGCTTGCCGTGGATGGCGAAGGGCAGGGCCCGCGGGTCCTCATCGAAGCGGGTCTCGGCGTCGGGGTCGCCCTCGTACTCGTGGATCCCGGACCCGAAGGTCCCGTCGTGCAGCAGCAGGTAGTCGCCGAACACCTTCTGCGCGTCGACCCGGAACACCGGGCCCCAGCCGCTCACCGCATCCTCGACCGGCTGGAACTTGCCGCCCTCGACCTGGACCTCCGGCAGCGAGACCACGTTGGTCACGGTCAGCAGCAGCAACGCGGCGAGGCCACCGGCCACCACGCTCGGCACGCCGAACCGGGGGTGGGAGACCACCGCCGCGAGGGCGAGCACGACCGCCGAGAGCATCACGACCTGCGGCGGGCCGAGCCACCAGATGAGCGGGATCGCCAGCGCGGCGCCGAGCGACGCCCCGACGAGGTCCGCGAAGTAGAAGCGGTTCACCCGATCCTCGGCCCGGCCGAGGAGGACCGCGATGATCACCCCGATCATGATGAACGAGACGAACAGCGTGAACGAGATCGCGATGAGCGCACCGAGGTTGCGCCACGAGTCGGCCGTGCCGTAGTCCCAGATCTCGATCGTGTTGATCGGGAACCACGCGACGACGAGCTCACCGATCGCGATGAACACGGCGCCGACGAGCGCGCACACCACGACCACCCGGTCGGTGGCCGCCTGCCGGATGCG
Organism: Actinomycetes bacterium; assembly: GCA_046074845.1. Lineage (GTDB taxonomy): Bacteria > Actinomycetota > Acidimicrobiia > IMCC26256 > IMCC26256 > IMCC26256. The sequence goes on from JBJTOY010000030.1 coordinate 3,965, forward strand.
GGGCCAGACCACCACGAAGATGCCACCGGACCCGATCCCGAGCAGCGCCAGACCGAGGACGAGGTACGTGTAGTAGTACCAGAGCTTGAACGACACGATGCGGGTGTACGCGACCTCGAGCAGGAGCCCGGCGAGGCAGACGAGGAAGATCGTGGCGACGTGGCGCGACCGCGTGGCGAGCGGGGAGTCGGTCATGGAGGGGTCAGGGTCCTTCGCGGATCAGTCGTAGTACCCGGAGTGGAAGTACAAGCAGGGCACGCCCTCGCTCCGCAGCATCTCGACGTTGCGACGGTCGTCCTCGATGCCGAGACGGATGTCGAAGCCGAACGCTCGCAGGTCCCAGAGGGCCGACTGCTTGTAGTCGCGGCTGAGCTCGTAGTCGCCCCAGCCCCGGGTGATGAGCAGGTCCCACCGGATGCCGTAGCGGTGCAGCCACGCGACGGTGAGGTGCTGGACCCGCTGGGGACGGGCGGTGAGCAGGATCACCCGCAGGTCCGGATCGAGGAGGTCGAGGAACACCTTGACCTCCTCGATGACCGGGTCGTCACCGCAGGCCTCGAAGAAGGCATTCCAGTCCCGCCGCGGCGCCTCGAGGTAGTGCTGGCGTCCGGCGGCGTCCGAGAGCACACCGTCGATGTCGACGAGCACCGCGGCGCCGCCCGGGATCGCCTCGGTGCGCCACTGCCAGTTGTCCGGTTGGACCGGGAGCCGCGGGGTCACTCGTCGTCACCGCCCGCGTTCGCCGCGAGGTACCGGTCACGGATGCCGGCGACGACCGAGGGGTCGGCCAGCGTCGTGGTGTCGCCGAGCGACTCGTCCTCGGCCACGTTGCGCAGCAGCCGCCGCATGATCTTGCCCGAGCGGGTCTTGGGCAGATCGTCGGTGAACAGGATCGACTTGGGTTTGGCGATCGGGCCGATGAGCCGGGCCACGTGGTCGCGCAGTTCCCGGACCAGGCCGTCGGAGGCCTCGTGGCCGGCCCGCAGGATGACGAACGCACTCACGGCCTGCCCCGTCGTGGCGTCCGTGGTTCCCACCACCGCCGCCTCGGCAACGGCGTGGTGGTCGACGAGCGCGCTCTCGACCTCGGCGGTCGAGATGTTGTGACCGCTCACGAGCATGACGTCGTCGACCCGACCGAGCAGCCACAGGTAGCCGTCGGCGTCGCGCTTGGCGCCGTCGCCCGCGAAGTACAACCCCTCGAACCGGGACCAGTAGGTGTCGACGAACCGCTGCGGATCTCCCCACACGCCGCGCAGCATCGAGGGCCACGGGCGGTTCAGCACCAGGTACCCGCCGCCGGGCACGCCGACCGGCTCGCCGTCGTCGCTCACGACGTCGGCCCCGACCCCCGGAAGCGGGAAGGTCGCGCTGCCCGGCTTGAGTGCCGTGGCCCCGGGGAGCGGGCTGATCATGATCGCCCCGGTCTCGGTCTGCCACCACGTGTCGACGATCGGTGTGCGGCCCCGCCCGATGACCTCGTGGTACCAGATCCACGCCTCGGGGTTGATCGGCTCCCCCACGCTCCCGAGCAACCGCAACGACGAGAGGTCGCGCCGTTCGGGGTACTCGTCGCCCCACTTCATGAACGTGCGGATCGCGGTCGGCGCGGTGTAGAGGATCGTCACGCCGTACTTCTCGACGATCGCCCAGAACCGGTCCTTGTCGGGGTGATCGGGAGTGCCCTCGTAGATAACGCTCGTCGCCCCGTTCGCGAGCGGCCCGTAGACGATGTAGGAGTGACCGGTCACCCAGCCGCAGTCGGCGGTGCACCAGTAGACGTCCGAGTCGGGTCGGATGTCGAAGACGTTGCGGAACGTGGACGCGACCTGGGTGAGGTACCCGCCGGTCGTGTGCATGATCCCCTTCGGCTTCGCAGTGGTGCCGCTCGTGTAGAGGATGAACAGGAGCTGCTCGGCGTCCATCGGTTCGGCCGGGCAGTGCTCGCTCTGGGCCTCGACGAGGTCGTGCCACCAGTGGTCCCGGCCCTCGGTCATCGCGACGCCGTGGTCGGTGCGGCGGAGCACGATGCAGTGGTGGACGCTCGGCGCGTCCTGCAGGGCCTCATCCGCGATGTCCTTGAGCGGGACGACCGAACCGCGCCGCCACGCGCCGTCACAGGTGATGAGCGCCTTGGCCTCCGCGTCGTTGATGCGGCCGCGCAGGGAGTCCGCGGTGAACCCGCCGAACACCACCGAGTGGGCCGCTCCGATCCGCGCGCACGCGAGCATGGCGATCGGCAGTTCCGGGACCATGCCCATGTAGATGGCGACGCGATCGCCCCGCTCGATCCCGAGGGCGAGCAGCGCGTTCGCGGCGCGGGACACCTCGGCCTGGAGCTCGGCGTAGGTGATGGCCCGCTCGTCACCCGGTTCCCCCTCCCAGAGGAACGCGACCCGGTCTCCGAGACCCGCCTCGACGTGCCGGTCGACGCAGTTGTGCGCAACGTTCAGCGCGCCCCCGAGGAACCACTGCGCGAACGGGGGCTGCCAGTCGAGCACCCGGTCCCAGGGCGTGGACCAGTCGAGGAGCTCGGCGGCCTGTGCCGCCCAGAAGGCCTCCGGATCAGCGGCGGCCCGATCGTGGAGTGAGGAGTCGCGGACCCGCGCCGCCGCCGCGAATTCAGGCGGGGGCGGGAAGGTGCGGCCCTCGTCCAGCAGTCCCTCGATCGCATCCGACACGCGCGCCCCTCCTGATCTCCGTCGCGGTCGTGGTACCGCGCCCGGCGAGGCTACCCGTCGCTCCCCGAGCCCGGTCGACGCGCCTCGAGCACCACGAAGGCACCGAGCCCGTCCGGGTCGGTCAGGGTCGCTGCCTCGACGGCCCGGCTCCGACCGGCGATCGCCTCGAGGTCGCCGCGGGCCGCTCCGGCCTCCCAGATCCGACGCCCCTGCTCCACGAGGTCCGCGATGCCGAGGCCCGCCGCCCACTCGGCCTGGGTGCACTCCCCCACGAGGTCGAGACCCGCCGCGGCCACGGCGTCCCGGACCGGCTCGAGCGGGAGGTCGGTCGTGATGTCCCGGGAGCCCGGAGCGGTGTACGGGTCGTCGCCCCGCCGGTGATCCGCGTAGGTGCGCAACCAACCCCCGCGGGCCGCGAGGACGGCCGCGGGCGCCGCGTAGTCGATGAGCAGCAGGGCACCCGCGTCGAGGAGGGCGCCGGCCCGCATGATCCACTCGACTGCGGCGCCCACGACGGGCAGGCGGGTGCCGGGGGCCACGGTGTCGTGCGGCGGCAGGAGCGCGCGGTCGCCGGGCGCGAGCGCGGCGAGGGTCTCGACGATGCGTCCTGCGTCCAGCCCGATGCGCACCTCGGCCCACCCGTCGGTGGTCGCCTCGGCGATCCCGAACACGAGGTTGTCGAGCAGTTCGTTGGCGAGGACGACACCGGTGAACGCACCGGTCGGCAGGTCCTCGAGCGCCCGCATCGGGGAACCGGCGGGGATGCGCTCGCGCTGGGCGGCCCGGGCCGCCGGGGACCGTTCGACGAGCACGTACTCGAGCGCATGCCCGCACTCGGGACCGGCCCGCAGGACCTCACGGGCGAGGCGCCCGTCCCCGGCGCCGGCCTCGACCACCGTGAACCGCTCGGGCCGACCGAGGCGCACCCACTCTCGGTCGAGCGCACGGGCCACGAGCATCCCGAACAACGGGCCGGTCTCCGGGCTGGTCACGAAGTCGCCCCGGGCGGACGGCCCCCGTCCCCGGGTGAAGAACCCGGCCTCCTGGTCGTAGAGCGCGGACTGCATCCAGACCGTGAACGGGATCGGGCCGTCCCGCTCGATGCGCGCCACGAGCCGCTCGAGGAGCGTCGGGGCCTCGCTCAGAGCGTCGACCCCGCGAGCTCGCCGATGCGGGCGAAGAGCTGCGGGTACACGCCGATGACCAGCACGACGGCGCCGGTGATCGCGATCGAGGCGTTGAGCGCGAACGGCGAACGCAGCGCCTTCGACTCGACCTCGGCCGGTACGTCGCGGAACCAGATCGTGCGCGCGACCCCGGCGTAGTAGAAGAACGCGACCACCGAGTTGAGCGCCGCGATCACACCGAGGACGATCGCCGCCGGGGTCCCGGCGTCGAGGACGGCTCGGAACATCACGAACTTCGCGAACCACCCGGCGAGCGGCGGGATGCCGGCGAGCGAGAAGAGGAACGCGGACGTCATGACCGCGAGGATCGGCGAGTAGCGGAACATCCCGCCGAACGAGCTGATCTCGGCCGAGCGGGTGCGCCGCATCGCCGCGATGACGCAGGCGAACACGCCGAGGTTCATCGCGCCGTAGATGAGGATGTAGACGATCACCGCCTCGAACGAAGCCTGCTGCGCGCTCCCCGAGTTCGCGACCGCGAACGGCACGAGCATGAAGCCGCCCTGGGCGACCGACGAGTAGGCGAGCATGCGGATGACGCTGGTCTGTCGCAGGGCCACGAGGTTCCCGAGGGTCATCGAGAGGGCGGCGAGCACCCAGAGCACGGGCTGCCACGAGGTCTGGCTCGGGAAGAACCCGAAGTACACGACGTTGAGCAGGGCCACGAACCCGCCGGCCTTCGAGGCGACCGAGAGGAACGCGGTCACCGGGGTCGGCGCGCCCTCGTAGGTGTCGGGGGCCCAGAAGTGAAAGGGCACCGCGCTCACCTTGAACGCGAAGCCGACGAGGGTGAGGAAGATGCCGATCGAGAACAGGGCGGGCACCCCGGCCGAACCGGCGTAGTCGGCGATCTCGTCGAGCGCGGTCGACCCCGCGAGCCCGTAGACGAGCGACATGCCGTAGAGCATCACCGCGGAGGACAGCACGCCGATGATGAAGTACTTCACCGCCGCCTCGTTGCTGCGCGAGTCGTGCTTGCGCCAGCCCGCGAGGACGAAGGTCGGGATCGAGATGGTCTCGAGGGCGACGAAGATCGTGATGAGGTCCCGGGCTCCGGCCATGAGCATCATGCCGAGGGTCGAGGTGAGGATGAGCACGTAGTACTCGCCCTGGTAGTAGTCGCCCTCACCGATGTAGTCGACCGAGATGAGCATCGTGATGTAGGCGATGATGAGGAAGAACGCCTGCATCGCCAGGGTGTAGTTGTCGACGACGTACGCACCGCCGAACAACGAACGCACCCCGCCGGCCCGGGCCAGCGTGAGGACGGGCACGATGGCGACGAGGGTGCCGAAGGACGCGAGCTGGTACGTCTTGAAGCGCTCGCGGTACTCGAAGAAGAAGTCCGCGATGAGCACGACGACGATCGTCGCCGTGATGGCGATGGCCGGGGCCAGCGCGTGGACGTCCCAGGTGGTCCGCACGAGATCAGCCCCCGAAGATCCGGGTCACGGCACGGTCGGTGACTCCGAAGATGATCTGCGGGTACACACCGAGGAGCACGGTCAGGAGGATGAGCGGGGTCCACGCGATCCACTCCGCCGGGCCGACGTCGTGGATGTGGGCGTCCTCGAACTCCGGCTTCGGCAGGCCGAAGGCGACCCGTTGGTACATCCAGAGCAGGTAGCCCGCGGCGAGCACCGTGCCGACCGCCGCGACCACCATGTAGGTGCGGAACGCGGTGACCGAGAGCCCGGGCGCCGGGTCGTAGGCGGACAGGATCGCGGGGAACTCGCCCCAGAAACCGGCGAGACCCGGGAGACCGAGCGAGGCCATCGCCGCGAACCCGAGGATCCAGCCCATGTGGGGGGCGGACTTGAGCAGACCGCCGAGTCGGCTCATCTCGCGGGTGTGGTACTGGTGCTGCACCGAGCCGGCCACGAAGAAGAGCAGGCCGGTGATGAGACCGTGGGCGACCATGCCGAAGATCGCGGCGTTGATGCCGAAGGTCGTGAGCGTGGCGATGCCGAGCATCACGAAGCCCATGTGCGCCACCGACGAGAAGGCGATGAGGCGCTTCATGTCGGTCTGGGCGAGGCAGGCCAGCGCCCCGTAGATGATGCCGATCGCCGCGAGCAGGCCGATCCACGGCGCCCAGGTCTCGGCCCCCTCCGGGAGGATGGGGAGCGCGATCCGCACGAAGCCGAAGGTACCGAGCTTCAGGAGCACCGCGGCCAGGATCACCGATCCGACGGTCGGCGCCTCGGTGTGGGCGTCCGGCAGCCAGGTGTGGAACGGGAACATCGGCACCTTGATCGCGAAGCCGAGGAACAGGCCACCGAACATCAGCACCTGGGTGCCGTGGGCGATGTCGCCCCCATGCATCGAGGCGAGGGCCGGGATCTGGAAGGTCCCGAGCTTGAAGTACAGGGCCAGGAACGACAGCAGCATGAGCGCCGAGCCGAACAGCGTGAACAGGAAGAACTTGATCGACGCGTACTCACGGTTCGGGCCGCCCCACACCCCGATCATGAAGAACATCGGGAGGAGGACCACCTCGAAGAAGATGAAGAAGAGGATGAGGTCCTGGGCGACGAACGTGCCGTTCATGCCCACCTCGAGGATGAGGATGAGCGCGAGAAACGCCTTCGGGTTGTGCGGCTCCGGGAAGTGGTTCCAGGAGTACACGACCGCCAAGATCGTGATGAGCATCGAGAGGGCGAACATCGGGAGCGCGATGCCGTCGACCCCGAGGTGGAACCGGGCGTCGATGACGTTGATCCACTCCTTGTTCACCACGAACTGGAGCCGTCCCGACGCGTTGTAGTCGAACTTCGCGAGGATCCCGACACCGACACCGGCGGTCACGAGGGTCGTGAGGAGCGCGATGACCTTGACGGTCTGCTCCTGCGCCTTCGGCGTGGCCAGCACCAGCACGAGCCCGACCGCGGGGAGGAAGACCGCGAGGGTCAGCGCCCAACTGTCGAACCAATTCATCTGAATGATCCTCCCGATTACCTGGCGAGCATGAGCGCGATGCTGAAGATCGCGACGGCGAAGACGATGAGCAGCGCGTAGCGCTGCACCTGTCCGGACTGGAGACGACGGAGGAGACCGCCGGCCTGTCCGGTCTCCCTGGCGAGACCGTTGTAGGCGGCATCGACGGTGCCCTGGTCGACGTGGGTATAGAGGCCGCGGCCGAGCGCGGGCACGATGCGCCCGAGCCCGTTCGGCACCGCGTCGATGACGTTCTGGTTGAACCAGTAGGTCGCCCGGGCGAGCGGACCCTTGACCCCGGCGACCACACCATCGGTGTAGAGGTCGTCGAGGTAGTACTTGTTCGCCAGGAACGTGTAGCCCGCCCGTGCCGCGGCATTGCGTTGGGTGAGGCCCCGCAACGGTCCGAGCTCCTCCTTGCGGAACCAGAGGGCGGAGGCCACGCCGATGGACGCGAGGACCACCATCACCGAGACCGCGGCGAGGGTGGTCTCGAACTCGGGCACGATCACGGGCGGGAAGGCGATGCGGGGTTCGACGTACTCGACGAACTTCTCGATCCCGAGCACCGAGGCGTTGGCGAAGCCGGAGAACACCGAGAACACCGCGAGCACGATGAGCGGCACCGTGATCGCCTTCGGCGACTCGTGAGGGTGACCGTGGCCCCGGTACTCGCCGAAGAAGGTGAGGTACACGCACCGGGTCATGTACGCCGCGGTGAGCACGGCACCGACGATGCCGACGATCTGGAAGAAGTGGAACCCGCTCTGGCCCGCGGTGGCGAGGATCTCGTCCTTGGACCAGAACCCGGCGAGCGGGGCGATGCCGGCGAGGGCGAGCGATCCGATCATGAAGGTCACGAACGTGACCGGCATGAACTTGCGCAGGCCGCCCATGTCCTTCTTCATGTCGAAGGAGTGGTGCGAACCCGAGTGGCTGATCGAGCCGGCGCCGAGGAACAGCAGCGCCTTGAAGAACGCGTGGGTGAACAGGTGGAAGATCGCACCGACCCACGCGCCGACCCCGAGGCCGAGGACCATGTAGCCGAGTTGGCTGATGGTCGAGTACGCGAGCACCTTCTTGATGTCGTCCTGGACGAACGCGAGACAGGCCCCGACGATGATGGTGATCGCCCCGATGATCGCCATGGCGTTCATGCCGCCGTCGGCGATCGAGAAGCCCTGCCAGAACACGCCGTACATGCGGGCGCCGAGGTACACGCCGGCGACGACCATGGTCGCGGCATGGATGAGCGCGGAGACCGGCGTCGGGCCGGCCATGGCGTCGGGGAGCCAGGTGTGGAGCGGGAACTGGCCGCTCTTGCCGATGATGCCCATGAGCAGCAGCGAAGCCCCGATGAGCCAGACCGTGTGGCCGCCCTTACCGGCGAGCGCCGCCTCGTTGATCTCGATGAGGTTGAAGGTCCGCCCGGCCGCGAAGAAGGTGACGATCACGCCGAGCAGCAGTCCGATGTCGCCGGTGCGCGTGGTGAGGAACGCCTTGAGCGCGGCGTTGGTGTTCGGCTTCTCCTCCCACCAGTGCCCGATGAGCATGAAGGAGCACAGGCCGACGAGCTCCCAGCCCGAGAGCAGCATGAGGGAGTTCTCCGCGATGACGAGCACGAGCATCGACGCGGTGAACAACGAGAGCGCCGCGTAGAAGTGGGTGTAACGCTCGTCGTGCTCCATGTAGGCGGTGGAGTAGATGTGGACGAGCATCGAGATGAGCGTGACGACGAACAGCATCATGACGGCGAGACCGTCGATCTGGATGCCGACGTCGAACTTCACGAGTCCGTTCGACCACCAGGTGAACGAGTCCGTGATCGGGCGGATGGAGATCGCACCCTCGCCCCCGCTGGCCACGAGGGATCGACCGAGTCGGCGCAGCGCCTCGCCCCCACCGCCCTCGCCCTCGACCAGTTCGTCGACGTGCTGGACCCACTGGACGACAGCCACACACGACATCACGAACGCGGCGACCACCGCGGGGATGCCGATCTCCGCGCCCCGCTTCGGCAGCCGACGCCCGAACAACAGGATGAGCACGAACGACAGGGCCATGAGGGCCGGGATGATCCAGGCGTGCGCGAGCAGCCACGGCTCGTGCACCACCTTCTCGACCTCGGTCGTCACCGCCTCGGTGATCCTCAGCATCGGATCAGCCCTTCATCTGGTGGACCTCGTCGAGGTCCGGGCTGCGGAAGTTGCGGAACAGGAGCAGGATGATCGCGAGGCCCACGCCCACCTCGGCCGCTGCGATCGTGATGACGAACAGTGAGAACACCTGCCCCGAGGTCTCCTGCAGGCGGGCCGAGAAGGCGATGAGGTTGAGGTTCACCGCGTTGAGCATGAGCTCGACGCTCATGAGCACGAGCACGCCGTTGCGCCGGACGAGCACGCCGTACATCCCGATCCCGAAGAGGACCGCGGCGAGTATCAGGAACTGGTTGAGCAGCATCAGTCCCTCCGGGCCAGGACGATGGCGCCGACGAGCGCGGCGAGCAGCAGGATCGAGACGGCCTCGAAGGGGACCACGTAGACCTTGAAGACCTGGGTCGCGATGTCGGCGGTCGGCGTCGGGGCCTCGAGGACGACCTCCTGGGTCGCGAAGGCGTCGACGAGGAGCGCGGTCAGCGTGCCGATGAGCGCGAGCGTGGCGACGACGGCCGGGAGCCCCTGCCGGTTGTCGAGCCCCTCGAGGTCGCCCATCGGGGCCCGGGTGAGCATGATCCCGAACAGGAACAGGATGACCACGGCGCCGATGTAGATGAGGACCTGCACCCAGGCGACGAACTCCGCGGCCAGCAGGATGTACTGCGCCGCCGCGCCGGCCAGCACCACGACGAGGTAGAGCGCGGCGTGCACGACGTTGTGGGTCCGCACCACGCCGATCGCGGCCAGGACCATGGCGAGGGCGAGGATGCCGAAGGCGACGTTCTGGGCGACCATCTACTTCTTCTTCCCCGACTCCGCCCCCACCTCGAGGGGCTCCGGGGCGGGCACGGTCGCGAACCAGGCGCCAAGCCGGTCCTTGTTGTGCAGCAGGCTCGCGATGTTCGGCTCGGAGTACTCGAACTCCGGGCTCCAGAACAGCGCGTCGAACGGGCAGACCTCCACGCAGATCCCGCAGTACATGCACAGCGCGTAGTCGATGTCGAAGCGATCGAGGATGTTCACCGAACGGGGTCGGCCGCCCTCGCGCTTCGGCGGACGCTGCTCCTTGTGGCCCTCGATGTAGATGCACCAGTCCGGACAGGACCGGCTGCAGAGCATGCACGAGGTGCAGTTCTCCTCGCTGAGCGCGATGACGCCGCGGGCCCGGGTGGGCGGCGCCTCCTTCTCGTGCGGGTACTGCACGGTGACCGCACCCTTGAGCATGGTCTTGAAGGTGATGCCGAGACCACCGATGAGGCCGGGGAGCTTTGCCATCAGATCGCCACCTTGATGATCGCCGTGATGATCACGTTGACCAGCGCGATCGGGATGAGGACCTTCCAGGCCAGGGCCTGGAGCTGGTCCTCCCGCAGGCGCGGGTAGGTGAAGCGCACCCAGAACATGAGGAACGCCACCGCCATGAGCTTCACGACGAGGACGAGCGGACCGAGTAGGTCGGCGGCGGTGCCGTGCACGCCGGGGATCGACCATCCGCCGAGGAAGAGGGTGGCCGCGAGCGCCGCGAACGCGGTCGCCGTGCCGAACTCCCCGATGAAGAAGAAGAGGAATCGGAAGCCCGTGTACTCAACCATGTACCCGGCCACGAGCTCCGACTCGGCCACCGGCATGTCGAACGGGGTCTGGGTGAGCTCGGCCTGCGCCGCGATGAGGAACAGGAGGAACCCGACGAACTGCGTGAGGATGAATGGGTTGCCGATGCCGCTCCACCCGAAGATCGCGCCGTCCTGCTGGGCGGAGACGATGCCCTGGAGGCTCATGGTCCCGGCCTGGATCACGACGCCGACCACCGCGAGCAGCAGCGGGAGCTCGTACGCGATGAGCTGGGCCGCGGCGCGCAGCGCGCCGATGAGCGCGAACTTGTTGGCACTCGCCCACCCGGCCATGAGCACACCGATGACCGAGAGGCTGGAGACGGCGAGGGCGTAGAACACGCCCACGTCGAGGTTGGCGACCTGGAGGCGGGGGCCGGCCGGGATGACGACGAAGATGAGGAAGGTCGAGATGACGACGACGGTCGGGGCCAGCGCGAACACGCGCCGATCGGCCTCGTCCGGGACGATGTCCTCCTTCTGGAGGAACTTGATACCGTCGCCGATGAGCTGGAACCAGCCGTGGAACCCACCCGGATCCATCGGACCGAGACGGCTCTGCATGTGGCTCATCATCTTGAGCAGGAAGGTGTAGCCGAGCACCAGCGCGCCGAGCGGCACGACCGCGAGGATGACGACCGCCTTGACCGCGAGCAGGACGCCCCAGGGGATCTCGACCGCGAGCGTGTTCACCGGTCGATGTCCCCGAGGATGAAGTAGAGCGACGCGAGGATCGTGACCACGTCCGGCACGTACACGCCGCGCAGCATCCACGGCAGGATCGAGACGTTGCTGAACGACGCAGACCGGATCTTCACGCGGAACGGGCCGGTCGCGCCCTTGGACACGACGTAGTAGCCCATCTGGCCCAGCGGGTTCTCGGTCTCGACCCAGGCCTCACCCTCCGGCACCTTGATGATGCGCGGGACCTTCGCCATGATCGGGCCGGCCGGCATGCCGTCGAGCAGCTGCAGCACCATGCGCGCGGACTCACGGGTCTCCTGCAGGCGCACCCAGTACCGGGAGAAGGAGTCGCCGTCCGGGTGGGTGAACACCTGGAAGTCGAGGTCCGGGTACGCGAGGTACGGGGCGCCGTCCCGACGCAGATCCCAGTCGACGCCGGAGGCCCGGAGGTTCGAACCCGACACGCCGTAGGACGCGCCGAGTTCGCCCGGGATGATGCCGATCGACCGGGTGCGGGCCTGGAAGATCTCGTTCCCGACCACGAGGTCCTCGAACACGTCGCAAGCATCCAGGACGATCTTCATGACGTTGCGGGTCTCGGAGATCCAACCCCAGGGCAGGTCGTCCTTGAGGCCGCCGATGCGGTTGAAGTTCGGGTGGAACCGCCCACCGGTGGCGGCCTCGATGAGGTTGAGGACGTGCTCGCGGTCGCGGAAGCCGTAGAACGCCGGGGTGAGCGCGCCCACCTGCAGGCCCATCTCGCCGAGGAACAGCAGGAAGGTCGCGATGCGCGAGAGCTCGGTGAGTGCGGTCCGGATGTACTGCGCCCGCGGCGGGGCCTCGATCTCCATGAGCTGCTCGGCCGCGTGCACGAACGGCACCTCGTTGGCGAAGCTGCTCAGCCAGTCGATGCGGTTGATGAGCGTGGTGACCTGCGGGTACGTGCGGAACTCGGTGAGCTTCTCGTACCCGCGGTGCATGTACCCGATGACCGGGTCGGCCGCAATGACGCGTTCACCGTCGAGCCGCACCACGAGGCGCAGCGTTCCGTGGGTCGCCGGGTGCTGCGGCCCCATGTTGAGGATCATGTCGCCGGTGTCGAGTTCGACGTTCACCTGCGCGTCGGCGAGGTGGCGGAACGCCGCGGGGTCGACCTCGAACGCGGGGGTCGTCGGCTGCTCGGTCGTGCTCACGCCGCGCCCTCCTCGCCGGCCTCGTCGTCGCCACCCGGCATGGGCTCCACGTCGGTGAGACCCGGCCAGGGCTTCACCTCACGGGCCAGCAGCGGGAAGTCCTTGCGCAGCGGGTGCCCCTCGAACTCGGAGGGCAGGTAGAGGTGCCGCAGGCTCGGGTGGCCCTCGAACACGAAGCCGTACATCTCCCAGCACTCGCGCTCGTGCCAGTCGGCACCCGGGTACACGCTCACCCAGGACTCGACCCGCGGGTCGGCCTCGTCCACGTCGGTGCGCACGGTGACGCCCGCGTGCTGGGCGGTCGACTGCACGTGGGCGAACACCTGGAACCGCCCGGCGCTGCCGGCCACGCCAAAGGTCATGTCGCTCGGCTGGGCCGGGGTCGAGGTGTCGCCCTCGACGAGGCCGACGACCGGCGCCGGCATCCAGTCGATGCCGGCGATGAAGGACAGGTAGTCGAAGCCGAGCGTGCGCCGGAGGATCTCGGCACTGGATCGCCACGCGTCGGGCCGCACGCGGATCACGAGCGTGCCGCGGGCCTCGCCCTGGTCGACGACGGCATCACCGAGCGCGTCGGTGATGCGGGAGGTGAGCGTCGCGGAATCAGCCAACGTTCACCGGCTCCCCGAGCCAACGCTTGCGCATCTCGTCGTTCCCGATGCCCTCGTTCTGGATGCGCTCCTGCAGCATCACGACGGCCTCGATGAGCGCCTCCGGACGCGGAGGGCACCCGGGCACGTAGACGTCGATCGGCAGGATCTGATCGATGCCCTTCGTGACCGAGTAGGAGTCCCAGTACGGGCCGCCGCAGTTCGCGCAGGACCCCATCGAGATGACGTACTTCGGGTCGGGCATCTGCTCGTACAGGCGCCGGATGGCCGGGGCCATCTTGTCGGTCACCGTGCCGGAGATCACCACGAGGTCGGCCTGCCGGGGGCTGGCCGGGAACGGGATGACGCCGAGGCGCATCATGTCGTAACGGGGGCTGGCGAGCGCCGCCCCCATCTCGATCGCGCAGCACGCGAGACCCCACTGGAACATCCAGATGGAGTACTTGCGGCTGTAGTTGAGCAGCCAGGTCAGCGGCTTGGCCGCCGGCTTCTGGAGCAGACCGCTGTCGGCTAGGCCCACCGGAGGACCCCCTTGCGCCAGGCGTACACGAGCCCCAGGGCGAGGAGCAGGATGAACACGATCATGGAGACGAGGGCGGTCACGCCGAGCGCCTCGAGGTGGATCGCCCACGGGAAGATGAAGACCGCCTCGACGTCGAACATGACGAAGAGCAGGGCGTACACGTAGTAGCGGACGTTCGACTGACCGAACCCGGCGATGGCGTTCGACCCCGCCTCGTAGGCGAGGTACTTCTCCGGCTGGGGCCGACGGGGCCGGATGAGGCGGCCGAGCCCGAGCATGGCACCGACCATCACGAGGGCGGCCAGCACGAAGACCGCGACCGCGAGGTAGTTGCGGTAGTACTCCGTCACGCCAGCCTCCACCCCGGTCCGCCCGAGCCGCGGCGAGCATAGCCGTGGGTGTTCGGCGCTCCCCGAACCACTCCGGACGCTGTGTCGTGCATGTGGATCACCCTCGGAACAGCAACGTCGCGCGTTCCGCGACGTGCACGAGTGCGGCCGGTGCGACGCCCACGACGATGGTGAGCGCGCAGGCGACGGCGATGACGACGGTGGTCCCCGGATCGGGCCGCAGGGGGGCCGGGGGCGTCTCCTCGCCCTCGGCGACCGGGAGGAACATCGTGAGGACGATGCGGAGGTAGACGAAGGCGGCGATGGCAGCCGTGAGCATGCCGATGAGCGCCAGCACGGAGGAGTCGGCTGCCACGGCGGCCGCGAACACCCGGAACTTGGCCACGAACCCGGCGGTCAGCGGGACCCCGGCCTGGGCGAGGAGGAGCAGGACGAACGCGTAGGCCAGGGCGGGCCGCCGCTGGGTCAGACCCCGGAACCGGGCCAGGGCCGAGTCCGCGTCGCCCCGACCGCTGACGAGGCCGACGATGGCGAAGGAGCCCAGCGCGAGGAAGGCGTAGATCGCCAGGTACGTGAGGGCCGAGGCCAGACCCCGGGAGCTCGCGGCCTCCACGCCGATGAGGATGAAACCGGCGTGGTTGATCGACGAGTAGGCGAGCATCCGCTTCACGTCGGTCTGGACCACGGCACCGATCGAACCGACGAGCAACGACAGGACGGCCAGGCCCCAGATGATCGGGCGCCAGTCGGCCGAGGTCGTCCCGAGGCCGGTGTAGAGGACCCGGAGCAGAGCGGCGAAGGCCGCGGCCTTCGTGGCCGAGGCCATGAACGCGGTGGCCGGGGTCGGGGCACCCTCGTAGACGTCGGGGGTCCACATCTGGAACGGCGCGGCGGCGATCTTGAAGCCGAGGCCCACGAGCAAGAGGGCGAGGCCCACGAGCAGCGCGCCATCGTGCAGGAGCGTCGTGCCGGCCAGGAACCGCCCGATGAGCGTGAGGTTCGTGGAACCGGTCGCGCCGTAGGTCAGCGCGACGCCGTACAGGAACACCGCCGAGGCGAACGCGCCGAGCAGGAAGTACTTGAGGCCCGCCTCGAGCGACGCGTTCCGGCGACGATCGAACGCGGCGAGCACGTACAGCGGGATCGACACGATCTCGAGCGCCACGAACACGGCGATGAGATCGTTGGCCGAGGCCATGGCGATCATGCCCGCGGCGGAGAGCATCATGAGGGTCAGGTACTCCGGCCCGTCGAGCCGCTCCCGCACGAGGTAGCGGCTCGCGAGGAGCACGGCCATCGCAGTGGCGAACACGACCACGAGCCCGATGAACACGGCGAACCCGTCCACCGCGACCATGCCTGAGAGGGCCTGGTACGCACCCTCGAGGCGGAACCGGCGCCACTGGGCTCCGAGTGCGACGCCCGTGAGGGCCAGGCCGAGGATCGTGATCCCCATCGCCACCGGGTAGGCCACGGGCCGCTTGCGGATGAGCGCGCGGGCCAGCACGATCGCCACCGCGGTGAGCCCGAGGATCGCGACCGGCGCGATCGAGAGCCAGTCGATGCCCGGCGTCGTGATGCGGGCGGCCGCGAGCGCGCTCACTCGGCCTCCTCCGACTCAGGGGCCGGGGACTCCCCGGCCTCCGGCGCGGACGGGGTCGGCGCCTCGTACCCGGTGGACCGCTCCACGTGGGTGATGACCGCCTTCACCGACGGCCCGATCCGATCCAGCACCGGACGCGGGTAGAAGCCAAGGAACAGGCTCAGCCCGAGCAGCGGCACCACGCAGGTCAACTCACGGATCGAGAGGTCGCGGATCGTCGCGTTCTCCCCCTCCGGGACGCCTGTGAACACGCGCTGCACCGCCCAGAGCAGGTACACGGCGGCGAGGATCACGCCGCTCGCGGCCACGACCGCGAACCAGCGGTGGGTCAGGAACGCACCGAGCAGGGCGAGGAACTCGCCGACGAAGCCCGAGAAGCCCGGCAGACCGACCGATGCGAACGCGGTCATCACGAACAGCCCACCCATGACCGGCGCGGCCTTCCAGAGCCCACCGAAGTCGGCGATGAGGCGGGTGTGGCGCCGCTCGTAGAGGAACCCGACGATGAGGAACAGCACCCCGGTCGTGAGGCCGTGCGAGAGCATCGTGAAGATCGCGCCGTCGAGACCCTGCTGCGTGAGGGCGAAGATGCCGAGGATCACGAAGCCGAGGTGCGCGATCGACGAGTACGCGATGAGCCGCTTGAGGTCGGGTTGCATCGCCGCGACGATCGCGCCGTAGATGATGCCGACGACCGCCAGCGTGAGCAGCACCCACGCGTAGCGCACCGTCGGGTCCGGGAACAGCGGCAGCACGAAGCGCAGGAACCCGTAGGTGCCGAGCTTCAGCATGAGGCCGGCCAGGATCACCGAACCGGCGGTCGGCGCCTCGGTGTGCGCGTCGGGGAGCCAGGTGTGGAGTGGGAACAACGGCACCTTGACCGCGAACGCGATCGTGAACGCGGCGAAGAGCCACGCCGCGGTGGCCGGTGCGAGCCCGGCCGGTGCCCACCGCTGCAGCACACGGATGTCGAAGGTGAGCAGTCCGGTGGCGTCGCGGTGGAGGTACGCGACCGCGAGGATCCCCACGAGCAGGAAGGCCGAACCGGCCATCGTGTAGATGAAGAACTTCATCGCCGCGTACTGGCGGCGCCCATGGCCCCAGCCCGCAATGAGGAAGTACATCGGAACGAGCGAGAGCTCGAAGAACACGAAGAACAGCACGAGGTCCAGTGAGAGGAATGCGCCCATGAGCGCGGCCTCGAGCACGAGGATCCATGCGGTGAACGCCTTGGCCCGGTCGTCCACCCGCTGGGACGCGAGCAGCGCGATCGGGGTCAGGATCGCGTTGAGCACGACCATGAACAGGCTGATCCCGTCGATCCCGACGATCCATCGGATGCCGAGGTCGCTCGACCAGGAGTGGTCCGAGAGGAACTGGTAGCCGGCCCGGCCCGTGCGGAAGTCGGCCAACATCCAGAGCGCGAGTCCGAGCGTCGCCAGCGCACTGACCTGCCCGATGATGCGCACGCTCTCGACCCGCTTGGCACTCACGAGGGTCGTGGCGATCGCGCCCACGAGGGGCAGGATGATGAGGGCGGTGAGGACCGGGACCGTCACAGCGACCTCACCAGCACGTAGACGAGCAGTGCGACGACGCCGGCGAACGCGACGACCGCGTACTGCCGGACGATCCCCGACTGGAGCCGACGAAGACCGCCGCCGATGGCGGACACCCCGCTGGCCACGCCGTTCACCGCACCGTCGATGATGCCCTGGTCGACGACCCGGGCCGTCCAGTCGGCGAAGGCGCGCACCGGACCGCCGACCAGGCGTCCGATGGTGGCGTCGACGAAGTATGCGTTGCCGAACACCCGGCCGAGCGCACCCAGGCGCCGGTCGATGGGGTCGTGGTTCGGATCCTCGAGGCCCCGGCGGTACATCGAGATCGCCACCGCGATGCCGGTGACCGCCAGTCCGACCGCGAGGACCGAGAGGCCGAAGCCCGCCAGGAACGAGGTCGGGTGGATCGGCTCGACGCCCTCGAACGCGGGCTCGAGGAAGTGGCCGAGGATCTCGAGCCCCTTGAACGGCAGGATGAGCAGGCCGCCGATGACGGCGAGGAACGCGAGCACGAGCACCGGGGCGATCATGGTCGGCGCGCCCTCGTGCGGGTCGTGGGTGAGCCACGGCTCCTTCGGCGCCGCCGGGTACGCCACGGTCGGGCTCTCGGTCGAGATCTCGTGGTGGCCCGAGCCGTGGTCGGCGTGGTCGGCGTGCGCCCCGTCGGCGGGCGTCGCGGCACGGAAGCGCTCGTTGCCGAGGAACACGAGGAAGGTCTCGCGGGTCATGTAGAAGGCCGTGAGCACGGCGGCGCACAGGCCGACGACCCAGACCGCGTAGTCGCCGTTGAAGAAGGCCTTGGCGAGCACCTCGTCCTTGGCCCAGAAGCCGGCGAACGGCGGGAGTCCGGCGATGGCGAGCCAGGCCACGATGAATCCGAGCGCGGTGAGCGGCATGTACCGGCGCAGGCCGCCCATCGTCCGGATGTCCTGGTTCTCCTCGGTGCCGTGGATCACCGTGCCGGACCCGAGGAACAGCGCGGCCTTGAAGAACGCGTGCGCCACGACGAGACCGATCGCCGCACCGTAGGCACCGACGCCGAGCGCGAGGAACATGTACCCGAGCTGGCTCACGGTCGAGTAGGCCAGGACTCGCTTGATGTCGTTCTGCACGAGCGCCACGGTGGCCGCGGTCAGCGCGGTGATCGCGCCGACCCACATGACGACGTCCTGGGAGACCTGGCTCGCCTCGAAGAACGGGTGCGCGCGGGCGACGATGAAGATGCCCGCGGTGACCATCGTGGCCGCGTGGATGAGGGCCGAGACCGGGGTCGGGCCCTCCATCGCGTCCGGCAACCAGAAGTGGAGCGGGATCTGCGCGCTCTTGCCCACCGCACCGAGGAACAGGAGCAGGGCGATCGCGGTGGCGGTGCCACCGGCGAGCTCGCTCACCCCCTCGGCGGCCGCGCCGTAGTCGAGCGTCCCGAGGTGGGCGAAGATCAGGAACATCGCGAGCATGAACCCGAAGTCGCCGATGCGGGTCGTCACGAAGGCCTTCTTGCCCGCCACCGCCGCCGAGTTCCGCTCGAACCAGAACGAGATCAGCAGGTAGGAGCACAGGCCGACCCCCTCCCACCCGAGGAAGGTGACGAGGAACGAGGAGCCGAGGACCAGCACGAGCATGGAGGCGACGAACAGGTTCAGGTACGCGAAGAATCGGCTGAACCGGGCGTCCCCGTGCATGTACCCGATGGAGTACAGGTGGATGAGGGTCGCGATGCCGGTCACGAAGAGGATCCAGGTGATCGAGATCGGATCGGCGAGGAAGCCCATCTTCACCTCGAAGCCACCCGAGGCGAACCAGTCGAAGACGGTGACCACGTGCCGGTGCTCGGCCTCGGCCGGGAGACCGACGAAGGCCAGCGCCATGACGATGGAGACGAGGAACGACAGGCCCATGAGCCCGGTCGCGATCCACCCGGAGATCGGCTCCCCGATCCGCTTGCCGAACAGCAGCAGGATCGCCGCCCCGAACGCCGGGAGCGCAGGGACGAGCCAGATGAGATCCAGCGTGCGCATCAGCCCCTCAACTCCGCGATGTCATCGGCGGTCGCGCCGCTGCGCCGCCGACGGAACACGGCGACGATGAGGGCGAGCCCGATGGCGACCTCGGCCGCCGCCACGACGAGGACGAAGAACACCGACACCTGACCACCGACGTCCTCGAGCTGGGTGGAGAAGGCGACGAAGGAGAGGTTCACCGCGTTGAGCATGAGCTCGACGCACATGAACATCACGATGACGTTGCGGCGCACGAGCATGCCGACCGCGCCGATCGAGAACAGCAGCGCAGCGACGACGAGGTACCAGGTCGCGGTGGGGGTCATGCCGCTTCCTCCTCCTCGGCGTTCGACCGGCGGGCGAGGGCGACGCCGCCGACGACACCGACGACGAGGAGCGCCGAGGTGAGCTCGAACGGCCAGAGGTAGGTGGTGAACAGCGCGCGGGCGACGTGCTCGACGTTGCCCCCGGAGCCGCCGCGCAGCGGACCCGTCACAGTCTGCGCGCCGGTGGCCCAGCGGTTGCCCATGATGCCGACGAGGAGCACGAACCCGATGAGACCGAGGCCGATGGCGAGGGGCCGCTGGATGCGCAGCGGGTCGCCGAGGGATTCCTCGCGGTCGACGCCGAGCAGCATGATGACGAACAGGAAGAGCACGACGATCGCCGACGCGTAGACGATCACCTGCACGGCCGAGAGCAGGTACGCCTTCTGGAGCACGAAGAAGCCGGCGATCGCCAGCAGCGTGCCCACGAGCCACAGCGCCGAGTGCACCGGGTTCCGCGAGATCACGACGGCGATCGCCGAGCCGAGGGCGATCGCGGCGAAGACCACGAAGAGGACGGTCACGAACATCAGGCGCCCTGACCCTGCTCCGGCGCACGCACCCCGAAGCCGAGTTCGCCGGACCAGTTGACCCGTCCCTCGTAGTCGGCGTCACCGGCCGGCGAGGTGGCCCGCATCCAGCCGCTCGTCCGGTCGTCCTCGTCGCCGAGCCACAGCTCCCAGGGCTGGCGTCGGGCCCGACCCTCGTCGTCGACGAGGAGCTCGGCCTTCGTGTAGATGGCGTCGGCCCGGTTCTCGAAGGAGAATTCGAACAGCTTCGACTCGGTGATCGCCTCGGTCGGGCAGGCCTCCACGCACATGTCGCAGTGGATGCAGCGCAGGTAGTTGATCTCGTAGACGAACCCGTAGCGCTCGCCGGGCGAGACCGGCGCGTCGGGCGGGTTGTCGGCGCCCCGGACGTAGATGCACCGGGCCGGGCAGACCCCCGCGCACAACTCGCACCCGATGCACTTCTCCATGCCGTCCTCGTACCGGTTCAGCACGTGGCGACCGTGGAAGCGGTCGGGCTTCGGACGCTTGGTCGTCGGGTAGTCGCCCGTGACACGCGGCTTGAACATCTGCTTCAGCGTGACGCCGAAGCCGGAGAATCGGCCCATTACCGGATCTCCTCCAGGATCTCAGTGCGCTTCGGCATGGAGAGCCGGAGCAGTCCGAGCACGGCGATCGCGCCGAGCACCGCGGCGGGCACGACGAGGAAGAGGTTCCAACCCTGATCGCGCCCCACGATGATGGTCCCGCTCACCATGATCCAGAGGAACGCGAGCTCGATGAGCCACTTCCATCCGAGGTCCATGAGCTGGTCGTAGCGCAGGCGCGGGAGCGAGGCCCGGATCCACACGGTGCCGAAGAGCAGCGCGAGCAACTTGGCCACGAACCAGAAGATCGGCATGAGCCAGGTGTTCACGGGACTGTCGGCCGGGAGGAACCCGAGCGAGGGCCCGGAGGGTCCGCCGAGGAACAGCGTCACCGCGATGGCCGACATCGTGATGAGGTTCATGAACTCGGCCAGGAAGAAGATGGCGAACCGGATGCCGGTGTACTCGGTGTGGAAACCGCCGACGAGCTCCTGCTCGGCCTCCACGAGGTCGAAGGGCGGATGGTTCGTCTCGGCCACCGCCGAGATGATGTAGATCACGAACGCGATGAACGCCGGGATGACGTACCAGCGCCCGAGCGACCCGAGGCCGGTCCAGGACTGCTGCTCGGCGATCGCCCGGGTCGACAGCGTTCGGGTCTGGAGCAGCACGCCGACGATCGCGAGCCCGAACGCCGCCTCGTAGGACAGCAACTGGGCCGAGGCCCGCACCGATCCGAGGAGCGGGTACTTCGAGCCCGAGGCCCAACCGGCGAGCATGACGCCGTAGAGCCCGAGTCCCGACATCATGAGCAGGAACAGAATGCCGATGGGGATGTCGGCGAGCTGGATGTAGGTCCAGTGGCCGGCGATGGAGACCTTCCCGCCGATCGGAACGATCGCGAAGGCGAGGAACGCGGTCATGAGCGAGATGTACGGGGCCAGGAAGAACACCCGACGGTCCGCGGTGTCGGGGACCGACTGCTCCTTGAAGAAGAGCTTGATGCCGTCGGCGAGGGTCTGGAGCAGACCCCAGGGGCCTGCGGTGTCCGGACCGACGCGGTTCTGCATGTCGGCGATGACCTTGCGCATGAACCAGACGTAGAACATCACCGCCACGAGCAGGAACGCGAAGATCGCGATGGTCTTGCCGATGACGATGAGGACGACCGTCAGGTCAATCGGCCCGTTGAGGAGCGGGTCGCCCGCGGCGAGCAGGTGGTTCACCGGACGGTCTCCACGCGCAGATCCGTGACCACGCTCGTGGCGTCCACGAGGTCACCCACGCCGACGCCCGGCAGGTTGAAGGTCATGACCGCCACACCGAGCGGCACCGACGCGTCTCCGGTGAGCGCCAGGGTCTGGGTGCCCCGCGAGGTGGTGACGCGGACCTCATCGCCGTCGGCCACACCGATGCGCGAGATCTCCTGCGGGTGCACGCTGAGGGTCGCGTCCGGCACGAGACCGGCGAGCGAGGGCGACGCGCTCACCACGCGACCGGCGTCGTAGAGCCGACGACCGGCGACGAGGCGGAGCGCGTAGTTGTCCCGACCCGGCGTGGGCCGCGCCTCGGCACCCGACCAGGTCAGGGCCGGTGCATCCGGGAGACCCGCCGCCGCGGCCACGACCTCGGCCCCGTCCTCGGCCCCGTCCTCGGCCGGCTCGGGCGTACTCGGGGCCTGCGCCCCGGGGTCGGCCTCGGCCGGCGCGATGGGCTCCCACGAGAAGTCGGTCACCGGGATGCGGCGCGCCTCGAGCACGAGTTCGTCGCGGTGGGCCGCGAGTGGCAGCACGACGCCGTCGCGGGCCCGGCGCACGAGGACCGAGTCCACCTCAGCGAAGGCCGGCGCGACCGCCGCGATCTCGTCCTGGAGTTCGGTCTCGTCCTCGAGGTCGAAGTCGGTGCCGAGGCGCAGCGCCAGTTCACCGGCGATGCGCCAGTCCGGCATGGGGCTGCCGTCCGGCGAGACCTTGCGGGCGACGCGCTGCACGCGCCCCTCGAGGTTCGTGGTCGTACCGGACTTCTCCCCCCAGACCGCAGCGGGGAGCACGACGTCGGCCGCGGCCGCGGCCTCGGTGAGGGTGGCGTCCACCGCGACCACGAAGCCGGCGCCGCGCACACCGGCCCGGGCGAGGTGGCGGTCGGGGAAGTCGCCGGTGACATCCGCGCCGATGAGCACGAGTGCACCGATGCGTCCCTCGGCCGCGGCGCCGAGGATGCCGGTCGCGTCGGACCCGCGGGCCTCGGGCACCCGACCCCAGGCCGCGACGAAGCGGTCGGCTCCGGCCTCGAGGGAGACCCGACCCGGCAGCACACCGGGGGCGAGCCCGAGTTCGAGTGCGCCGCGCACGTTGCCGCGGCGCAGCGCCATGAGGAAGCGCGCATCGGGCAGCGCTGCGAGCACGCCCGCGGCGGCCACCGTCGCATCGGCGGCCGTGGCCACGTCGGGTCGGCCGAGGACGACCACGATGGGACCGGTGCGACCCTCGGTGAGCGGCGCCAACGCGGCTGCGACCTCGCGCGCCGCGCCCTGCTGCTCCCCCGGGAGGTGGCGGACCGTCGCCGCTGCGTACTTCGAGAGGCCGTGGTCGAGCGCGCTGACGTCGACGAGCGGGACCCCGAGGTCGACCGCGGCGCGCCGCACGCGCAGGTACAGGACCGGCAGCTCCTCCTTGAGATCCGGAGCGAGCAGCACGATGGCTGCGGCGCGGTCGAGGTCCGGGATCGTCGCTCCCGGCAGGCCGAGCACGAGTTCCGCGGGGAGCCCGTCACCGAGCTGCGCGTCGACGTGGTCCGTCCCGATCACGCCCTTGGCCAGACGGGCCCAGGCGTAGGCGTCCTCGTTCGTGCCCCGAGCGCCACCGATGACCGCGACGCTGCCGGCACCATGGAGGTCGATCGCCCGCTGGATGCCGGCGGCCGCGGCGTCGAGCGCCTCCGGCCACGAGCACTCGACGAGCGCGCCGTCGCGCCGGATCATCGGCGTTCGGACCCGGCTCTCCGCGTGCAGCGCCTCGACCCCGAACCGGCCCTTGTCGCAGAGCCAGCCGTGGTTCGTGGGTTCGACGTCGACCCCGAGCATGCGCACGACGCGGTTCGAGGAGGACTCGACCGAACCCCGGCACCCGACCGAGCAGGTCTGGCAGGTCGTCTCGACACTCGCGAGGTCCCAGGGGCGGGCCTTGAACCGGTACGGCTTGGCCGTGAGCGCGCCCACGGGGCACACCTGCACGGTGTTGCCCGAGAAGTACGAGATGAAGGGGTCCTCGGGGTAGGTGATGACCTGCATCTGGCCGCCGCGCTCACCGAAGTCGATGAGCGGGTCACCTGCGATGTCGTCGGCGAAGCGGGTGCAGCGACTGCACTGGATGCAGCGCTCGCGGTCGAGGAGCACGAGGTCCGAGATGGGGATGGGCTTCTCGTAGTGGCGCTTCTCCTCCACGTAGCGCGACTCCGCCGGACCGAAGGCGAGGGTCTGGTCCTGCAGCGGGCACTCGCCACCGCGGTCGCACACGGGGCAGTCGAGCGGGTGGTTGATGAGGAGGAACTCGAGGACGCCGTCCTGGGCCTTCTTGACCGTCTCCGACTGGGTGGAGACCACCATGCCGTCGGTGACGGTGGTGGTGCACGCGGGCGGCAGGCCGCGCACGCCGTCGACCTCGACGAGGCACATGCGGCACATGCCGACCGGCTTCATCCGCTCGTGCCAGCAGAACCGGGGCACGAAGGTGCCGTTGTCCTGCGCGACCTTGATGAGCAGTTCGCCCTTCGCGGCCCTCACCTCGCGACCGTCGATCGTGACGGTGACCTGCTCCTGCGCCTCGCTCATGCGGTGGCCCTGCACATCGCGATGACCTCGTCGCGGAAGTAGTTCTGGAGGCTGACGACCGCGGAGACCGCCGACGGGCCGAGCGGGCAGATCGTGGTCTGGCTGAACGGAGCGTTCAGGCCCGGGGAGATGTTGTCGCCCACGTCGAGGAGGAGGTCGAGATCCTGGGGCCTCCCCTCGCCGTGCGAGATGCGGTAGAGGATCTTCTCGATCCAGCCGGTCCCCTCACGGCACGGCGTGCACTTGCCACAGGACTCGTGCGCGAAGAACTTGGCGAGTCGCCAGGCCACGAGCGCCGGGTTGGTGGTGTCGTCGTAGACCATCACCGCGCCGGAACCGAGCATGACCCCGAAGGTCTGCTGCACGTAGTCCATGTCGAGCGGGGCGTCGAGGTGCTCGTCCGAGCCGGTGAGCCACTGGGAGGACGCACCACCGGGGATGAAGAACTTCACCGGGCGCCCGTCCCGCATACCGCCCGCGAGCTCCGGCGAGAAGATGAGATCGCGGAAGGTCATCCCGAGTTCGACCTCGTAGTTGCCCGGACGGTTGACGTGGCCGGACACCGAGAAGATGCGGGTCCCGGTCGACCGGTTCACGCCCAACTTCGCGTACTCCTCGCCGCCCATCGCCACGATGTGCGGGAGCGTCGAGAGCGTCTCGACGTTGTTCACCACGGTCGGCTTGGCGTAGAGGCCCGCGACCGCGGGGAACGGCGGCCGGATGCGGGGCTGGCCACGATCGCCCTCGAGGCTCGAGAGGAGTGCGGTCTCCTCGCCGCAGATGTACGCGCCGGCGCCGCGGTGGATCACGACGTCGAGGTCGTAGCCGGTGCCGAGGATGTTCTCGCCGAGGAACCCGGCGGCCATCGCCTCGAGCCGGGCCGCCTCGAGCCTCTCGAACCCGAGCGCGAACTCGCCCCGCAGGTAGATGAAGGCCTTGTTGCAACCGATGGCGTACGAGGCGATGGCGATGCCCTCGAGGAGCTGGTGTGGATCGCGCTCGACGAGCATCCGGTCCTTGAAGGTGGACGGCTCGCCCTCGTCGCCGTTGACCACGAGGTACCGGGGGAAGTTGCCCTCGGGCAGGAACGACCACTTCGTGCCGGTGGGGAAGCCCGCGCCCCCGCGCCCGCGCAGTCCGGCGGCCGCAACCTGCTCGGCCCCGATGGCCGCCGGCTCCATGGCCAGGGCCTTGCGGAGCGCGTCGTACCCGCCCGAGGCGGTGGAGCCGGCGAGGGTCCAGGAGTCCTCGGTGCGGTCGCGCAGGCGCTTCGTGATGATCCGGGTCTCGGTCGCGTGTCCCATCAGGCTGCGCCTCCGGCCGTGCCGCCGCTCACGCCGCGGGCGGTGAGCTCACCCCGCTTGTAGGCGTCGACGATGTCGGCGGCGCCCTCCGGTGTGAGGCTCTCGTGGAACTCGTAGTTGACCTGCATGGCCGGCGCGTTCCCGCAGGCGGCGAGGCACTCGACCTCCTCGATCGTCACCTCGGTGTCGCCCGCGTACCGGCGCTCGAGGTGCTCGAGCACCTCGGGACCACCGAGCACGAGGCAGGTCACGTTCGTGCACACCGACACCACGAGGCGCCCGACAGGATCGCGCTTGAACATCGTGTAGAAGGACGTCGTCCCGAGCACCTCGGCCGGGGTCACGCCGACGAGTTCGGCGATCTCGCGCATCGCGTCCTGGGTGAGCCAGCCGTCCTGGTCCTGCGCGAGGTGGGCCAGCGGCAGGATCGCCGACTTCGCCTTGGGGTAGCGCGCCAGGATCTCCTGGGCGACCACGAGGTTCTCGTTCGTGAACGCCATTACCGGTCGACCTCGCCCATGATCGGGTCGACGGTGGAGATGATCGCGACCGCGTCGGCGACCAGTCGGTTCTCCATCATCGGACTCATCGCCTGCAGGTTGTAGAAGGACGGCCCGCGCACGTGCATCCGCACCGGCTTGCCGGTGCCGTCGGACACGACGTAGCAGCCGATCTCACCGCGCGGGGACTCGATCGACGCGTAGGTCTCGCCGGCCGGCACCCGGAAGCCCTCGGTGAAGAGTTTGAAGTGGTGGATGAGGGCCTCCATCGACTCGTCGATGCGGGCCCGCGGCGGCGGGGTGACCTTCTTGTCCTGCACCCGGTAGTCGCCGCCGGGCATCCTCGCCACGCACTGGCGCACGATCTTCACGGACTCGAGGATCTCGTAGAGGCGGATGCGGTAGCGGTCGTAGCAGTCGCCGTTGTCGGTGTAGATCACGTCGAACTCGACCTGGTCGTACGCGAGGTACGGCTGGGCCTTGCGGAGGTCCCACGGGTACCCGGTCGAACGCAGCAGAGGTCCGGTGATGGACAGGTCGAGGCACTGCTGGGTCGTGAGCACGCCCACGCCCATGAGGCGCTCCTGCCAGATCGGGTTCTCCGACAGGATCGTGTCGTAGTCGGCCACCCCGGCCTCGACGATGTCGCAGACCTCGAGGATCGCGTCCTGCCAGCCGTCGGGGAGGTCCGCGGCGAGCCCACCGACGCGGATGAAGTTGTGGTTCATCCGCAGGCCGGTGATCATCTCGAGGACGCGCAGCACCTCCTCGCGCTCGCGCCAGCCGAAGATCATCATCGACACCGCGCCGATGTCCATGCCGTTGGTCGCCTGGAAGAGGAGGTGGGAGGAGATGCGGTTGAGCTCGGCGAGCATCATCCGCATCCAGACCGCGCGCTCCGGGACCTCGAGGTCGAGCAGCCGCTCGACCGCGGTCGCGAACACGAGCTCGTTCGAGAGCGGCGAGAGGTAGTCCATGCGGGTGACGTTCGTGCCGCCCTGCACGTAGGTGAGCTCCTCACCGGTCTTCTCCATGCCGGTGTGGAGGTACCCGATGATCGGCTTCGCCCGGACGACCGTCTCGCCGTCGAGCTCCATCATGATGCGGAGCACGCCGTGGGTGGAGGGGTGCGACGGCCCCATGTTGATGATCATCGTCTGGCCCTCGCCCTCGAGCTCGGGCCAGGGACCGCCGGCGACGACGATCTCGTGGTGGGGCTTCAGTTCCTGCGCGCCCTCGCTCGTCTGGTGCTCCAGACGCTCGAAGGTGTCCTCGATGTGGGTCATCGCGGTCCCGGGTCCCCCTTGAAGGTGACCGGCACACGCGCCGGCAGGTCGTCCTTGCGCAACGGGTGCCCGACCCAGTCGTCCGGCATGAGGATGCGGGTCAGTTCGGGGTGGCCCGTGAACTCGATGCCCATGAGGTCGTACACCTCGCGCTCGGGGAACGCAGCGCCGGCGAACACGCCGGTGAGGGAGGGCACCGTCGGGTCGGACTCGGGGACCTCGACGATGAGTCGCTGCCGCAGCACCCGCGGGTGCGAGATGAGGTTGACCACGACCTCGAAGCGCTCGGGGCTCACGCCGTCGACCGTGATGCGGTCGACGGCGCGCAGGTGGTCGACCGCGGTGACGTCGAGGAGCATGGAGAACTCCTCCTCGGCCCGCAGGTACGCGACGGCCTCGGCGAGGTGCGCGCGATCGAGGTAGACGACGGACTGGCCGTGGCTCTCGTGCGCGACGGCACCCGCGAAGCGGGCGACGAGCGCCTCCGACGGCGTGGCGAACTCACCCATGGTTCAGGCGCTCGCCGGTGTGGTGATCGCCACGGGCGTGCCGTCCATCTGCGGCACCTCGAGGCCCGCGCCACCGTTGTTCGCGGCACGGCGCTTCATGATCTCGCCGGTGCGCACGAGTTCGTGCAGGTGGAGGATGCCGTGCATGAGGGTCTCGGGGCCCGGCGGGCATCCGGGCACGTACACGTCGACGGGCACGATCTGGTCGACGCCCTGCACGATCGCGTAGTTGTTGAACATGCCGCCGCTGCTCGCGCACACGCCCATCGAGATGACCCACTTCGGCTCGACCATCTGGTCGTAGACCTGGCGCAGCACCGGCGCCATCTTCTGGGACACCCGGCCGGAGACGATCATGAGGTCGGCGACCCGCGGTGAGGCGCGGAACACCTCCATGCCGTAGCGGGCGAGGTCGTAGTGCGCCGCGCCCGTGCCCATCATCTCGATGGCGCAGCACGCCAGCCCGAAGGTCGCCGGCCACATCGAACGGCGGCGCGCCCAGCGCACGAGGTCCTCGAGCTGGCCCGTGAGGAAGTTGTGCCCGATCTGCTCCATGCCCATCAGCGAGCACCCACCCCGATCATGCGGCCACCTCGTCGGCATCCGCGGCACGGGCGAAGTCGGCCGGTGCGCCTGCACTGCGCAGCACCGGTCGCACGATGCGGTCGGTGACCTGCCGCACGGGGCCCCAGTCGAGCGCACCCGTGGAGAGCAGGTACGCGAACGGCACGATGAGCACACCGAGGAACACACCCATCGCGCCGAGCCCGTACGCGCCCAGGTCGCGGAACACGGTGGCGAACGGGTAGAGGAAGATGATCTCCACGTCGAGGACGATGAAGGCCATGGCGACCAGGTAGAACTTGACCGGGAAGCGTTCGACCGGCTCGTTCTCCGGGATGATGCCGCACTCGTAGGGCGCGGTCTTCGCCGGGTTCGGGCGCTTCACGCCCAGCAGCTGCGAGGCGACGAAGGAACCCGCGCCGAACACGAGGGCGAGGATGGCCATCGTCAGGATCGGCAGGTACTGCGCCACGGGACTCCTCGGGCGTCGGGGGTTCGACCACCGCAGCGGCCGGCGGACCGATGGGCGACGCTACCGCCGCCCACCAGCGGGCAGGCTATTCGGGCGGAGTGCCGACGACCGGAAACCGCGGCCCCCGCCGGAGCGTCCCGTTCAGGGTTCGGGGGCGACCGCGACGATCCGCTCGACCATCGCGTACGCGGCCTCCGCCGGACCGAGCTCGTCCGGTCGCAGCAGGTTCGCCATGATCCGCAGCACCCACTCCATGAGGGTGCGCGACTGCATCCCGACACGGGTCAGCTCGCGCATCACCGCCGGGTTGCCGATGGCCTTCACGAAGAGCCGGGCCACCTTGTAGTAGAGGCCGTAGGTCTCGGCCAGCTGGTCCGGGTAGGTCCGGAGGGCGAGGCCGTCCCCGGAGGCCAGGGCCAGGTCGACCGCCCCGGCCGCCATCCGCCCGGTCTCGTAGCCGTAGGCGATGCCCTCACCGTTGAAGGGGTTGATGGCCCCCGAGGCGTCCCCGGCCACGATCCAGGTCGGGCCGACGTTCGGGGTCACCGAGCCCCCGGTGGGCAACTTGCCCCCGGTCACCGGGCCGTCGGCCGTCTCGGGGGACAGCCCCCAATAAGTAGGTGCGACGTCGACGAAGGTGTCCATGAGGCGGCTCGTGTTGATGTCCTTCCAGCCCGAGAAGGTGCTCAGGAGCCCGACCCCGACGTTGACCCGACCGTCACCGAGCGGAAAGATCCACCCATATCCCGGGAGATGCGCGCCGTCCCGGTCGACGATGTCGAGGTGGCTCTCGATCCAGGGGTCGTCGTGGAGGGGGCTGCGGTAGTAGCCCCGGACCGCCATCCCGAGCGGGTAGGTGCGGTCCCGGCGGGTCCCGAGCGCCCGGCCGAACCGGGAGTTGGAGCCGTCCGCCACCACGATGTACCGGGCGCCGACCCGCTCGACCTCGCCCGTGGCCTTGTGCTTGATGGCCGCTCCGGTCACGATCCCGCCGTCCAGCAGGGGTTCGAGGGCCTCGGCCCCCTGCCAGAGGGTCGCCCCGGCCTCAACGGCCCGGCCGGCCACCATCTCGTCGAGGTCCCGGCGGCGCACGACATATCCATGATCTGGGAATTCCGGGTGCTCCGGCCAGGCCAGCTCCATCGTCACCCCGTGGGCGATGGATCGGAGCCCGTCGTAGCGGTGGAACTCGGACAGAGGGCCCGCCAGACCCATGTCGACGAGTTGCTTGACCGAACGGGGGGTCAGGCCGTCGCCGCAGGTCTTCTCCCGGGGGAACACCTTCTTCTCGACCATGAGGACCCGGTGGCCGCGCGAGGCGAGCCAGTACGCGGCCGAGGCACCGGCCGGTCCGGCACCGACGACGAGGGCGTCGTACCGGTCGCGGGTGGGGGTCGCGGTCATGGAGGCATCGTCGCGCACCCGACCCTCGGGTGACGCAACGCGACGGGGGCGCGAGACGAGCGTCACGGACCTTTCGTGGTTGCGCACCTGATGAGTTGCCGCTCCGCCTAGCGTGGTAGGAAACTGCGCTACGACCACCGGTGAGCGCCCGTCACAGGACCGGCGCTGCACCCACGGGGAGGACACCCGAGCGATGCCCAACCTGCTGCCCGACTGGCACTTCATCCGCCCGATGGGCCGCCTGATCTGGTCCTCGCTGTTCCTGCTCATCGGCACCGCCCTCGTCATCTGGCAGATGCGCAAGCCGAAGTCCGAGAAGCCCGGGACCTGGGCCATGGCCATGGCCGGATCGGTCTACGTGTTCGGGCTGTTCCTGCTCGCCTACGCCGTGGTGCCCCACGAGATCATCCAGTTCTGCGACTCCTACCTGAAGTGGGGCAACGACACGTTCCTGTTCCGCAGCGGGCAGGAGGTGCTCGGGTTCGAACTCCCGATCTCGTTCACGTACCAGGCGTTGCGCGACATCCTCGTCGTCGGCGTCTACATCGTCCTGTTCGGCATCAACATCGCGTTGTTCGTGCTCTGGCAGAAGCGACCGACCGCGGCCCAGGCCGAGGAGCGCAAGCAGGCAAGCGTCGACGCCGGCGTGTCCCGGTTCGGTCGCCCCCTGAAGGCGAAGGCCTGATCGATGGCCAAGTCCGAGGCGAACCCGCCGATGCCCGACTTCTCCACGGAGTACGTGCTCCAGGAGGTCGACCCCACCTACCTCACCCAGGCCGTCAAGCCGAAGCAGTTCCTGCACATCGACCAG
>JBJTOY010000031.1:0-32904 GCA_046074845.1 Actinomycetes bacterium
CCGAACATGCTGCTCGACGACGGCGGCGACGCGACGCTGCTCATCCACAAGGGCGTCGAGTTCGAGAAGTCCGGCGCGGTGCCCGACCCGTCGACCGCCGACAACGAGGAGTTCGCGGTGGTGCTCAGCCTGCTCGGCCGCGTGCTCGCCGAGGACCCGCAGCGCTGGCACCGGGTGGCCGCGGACGTCATCGGGGTGACGGAGGAGACCACGACCGGCGTCCACCGCCTGTACCAGATGCAGGAGGCGGGCAAGCTGCTGTTCCCGGCCATCAACGTCAACGACTCGGTCACGAAGTCGAAGTTCGACAACCTCTACGGCTGCCGGCACTCCCTCGTCGACGGCATCGCCCGGGCGACCGACGTCATGCTCTCGGGCAAGGTGTGCGTGGTCGCGGGCTACGGCGACGTCGGCAAGGGCTCGGCCCAGTCCCTCAAGGGCCAGGGCGCTCGGGTGATCATCACCGAGATCGACCCGATCTGCGCGCTGCAGGCCGCGATGGAGGGCTACGAGGTCACGACCCTCGAGGACGTCGTCGAGACGGCGGACGTGTTCATCACGACGACCGGCAACTGCGATGTCATCACCGTGGACCACATGGCGCGGATGAAGCACAACGCGATCGTCGGCAACATCGGGCACTTCGACACCGAGATCGACATGGCCGGTCTCGCGAAGTACCCGGGGATCGAGCGCATCGTCATCAAGCCGCAGGTCGACGAGTGGAAGTTCCCCGACGGGCACTCGATCATCGTCCTCGCCGAGGGGCGTCTGCTCAACCTGGGCTGCGCGACGGGTCACCCGTCGTTCGTGATGTCGAACTCGTTCACGAACCAGGTCATCGCGCAGATGGAGCTGTTCGGTCACCGCGACTTCTACGAGCGCAAGGTGTACACGCTGCCGAAGCACCTCGACGAGGAGGTCGCCCGCCTCCACCTCGCGAAGCTCGGGGTCAAGCTCACCACGCTCACCGAGAAGCAGGCCGACTACCTCGGCATCCCGGCCTCGGGCCCGTACAAGCCCGAGCACTACCGGTACTGAGCCGGATCCACCACCGGCAGCACGCGCGTCGGGACCGTACCGGGAGGCCGTCACAGGCCCTCGGTACGGTCCCTCGCATGCCCGGTCCCTCGCGCCCGTCCGCCGCACGGTGGTCCCGCCCCGCGCCGCTCGGTGCCCTCGTGCTCGGTGGCCGCTGTCCCTGCGGGCGTCCGGGGCCGAGCCCGTGTGGCACCTGCGCGGCCACGGCCCGGGCCCCTGCGCCCGGGCCGACGCCGCCGGGCCTCGACCTCCTGCTCGTCGGCCGGGCCTACGCCGGGATCACGCGTGAGGTCGTGGCCCGGGTCAAGTACCGCAACGAGCGCGCCGCCGTCGACTGGCTCCTCGAGCCCCTCGTGACGGCCCTCGCCGCGCACGGTGTCGCAGCGGGCGACCTCACCGTCACCTGGGCGCCGACCACCGACGCTCGGCGTCGGGCCCGCGGGTTCGACCACGGGGCGGTGCTCGCCGCCGCGCTCGCACGATCCATCGGACGGGGGAGTCGCAGCACGCTGCGTCGTCTCGACGCGCTCCCGCAGACCGGACGCGATCGCGCGGCGCGCATCGCCGGCCCCCGGTTCGAGGCGCGGCGCGCCGTGCGCGGGCCGGTGCTCCTCGTCGACGACGTCGTGACCACGGGCAGCACGGTGTCCGGCGCGGCCCGCGCGTTGCGGGCGGCGGGCGCGTCCGCGGTGATCGGCGCGTGCGTAGCACGTGCCGGGGAGGCAGGGGTGCGTGCCGCGGGTCACGGTCCGATTCGTCACGATTCCGAACGCTCCCCTCAAGGTGCAATCCGGTGATGCCGACGATTGCGCCAACGAAAGGAACGGCACCGTGATCCGTCAACTCCCCCCGGGTCGACGCCGCTCACCGGCCCCCGAGACCGCGCCCGCCCCCGGGCGGCACCGCGTCCTCGCGGACGCCGTGCGCGCCGGCCGGTACCGTCCGCCGCTCGACGCGGTGGTCGAGGCGCTGCTCCCGTGGATCGTCGACGTCCGGATGCTCGAGACCGTCGCCCCGTCCGTCCCCGGTCGCGCGTCCGAGCGCTGAACGCCCGGATCCGGCCACGCCGGCACCGGTCGTGGGCCGTTCCGACACCGCGTCCGTGCCGACGGGGGCCGCGCGCGGCGACGCCCCTAGACTGCGGCCCGTCATGAGCCTGTTCAAGAAGATCCTCAGCGCCGGTGAAGGGCGCAAGCTCAAGGTCGTCCAGTCGGTCGTCCCCCTCGTCGCTGCGTTCGAGCCCGAGATGGAGGCCCGCAGCGACGACGAGCTGCGGGCGCTGACCGCCGCATTCCGGGAACGGCTCGAGCGGGGCGAGGACCTCGACGACCTCATGCCGGAGGCCTTCGCCACGGTCCGCGAGGCGGCTCGGCGGGTCCTCGGGCAGCGGCACTACGACGTGCAGGTGATGGGGGGCGCGGCGCTCCACTTCGGCTGGGTCGCGGAGATGAAGACCGGAGAGGGCAAGACCCTGGTCTCGACCCTGCCCACCTACCTCAACGCGCTCAGCGGCCTCGGCGTGCACGTCGTGACGACGAACGACTACCTCGCTCGCCGCGACGCGGAGTGGATGGGCCGCGTGCACCGGTTCCTCGGTCTCGAGGTCGGGATGGTGCTGCCCGCCATCGACGATCCGGCCCAGAAGCGCCGGGCCTACGAGGCCGACATCACCTACGGCACGAACAACGAGTTCGGGTTCGACTACCTGCGCGACAACATGTCCGACTCCCTCGCCGGGCAGGCCCAGCGGGGGCACCACTACGCCATCGTCGACGAGGTCGACTCGATCCTCATCGACGAGGCCCGCACGCCGCTCATCATCTCGGGTCGGGCCGACGACGCGCAGGCGCTCTACTACCAGTTCGCCCGGGTCGTGAAGGGCCTCCAGCGCGACCGCGACTACGAGGTCGACGAGGCCAAGAAGACCGTCGTACCGACCGAGGAGGGCATCCGGCGGGTCGAGGAGGCCCTCGGCGTCACCAACCTCTACGAGCACGTCAACCAGAACTTCGTCCACCAGCTGCAGGCCGCGCTGCGGGCCAAGGAACTCTTCAAGCGTGAGGTCGACTACGTCGTCGCGGACGGCGAGGTGAAGATCGTCGACGAGTTCACGGGCCGCATCCTCGACGGACGACGGTGGAGCGAGGGACTGCACCAGGCGGTCGAGGCGAAGGAGGGCGTGCGGATCAAGGAGGAGAACCACACCCTCGCCACGGTGACGCTCCAGAACTACTTCCGGCTCTACGACAAGCTCGCGGGCATGACCGGGACGGCATCCTCGGAGGCCGGGGAGTTCGTGCACACCTACGGCCTCGAGGTCGTGAGCATCCCCACCAACCGCCCCCCGCAGCGGCGCGACGAGGGCGACCTCATCTACAAGACCGAGGAAGCGAAGTTCGACGCGCTCGCCGATGACATCGCGGAGCGCAACGCCAAGGGCCAGCCGATCCTCGTGGGCACGATCTCGGTCGAGAAGTCGGAGCGGCTCAGCCGCCTGCTCGACCGTCGGGGCATCAAGCACGCGGTCCTCAACGCCAAGCAGCACGAACGGGAGGCGAGCGTCGTGACCCAGGCCGGCCGCATCGGGTCGGTGACCGTCGCCACCAACATGGCGGGTCGCGGCGTGGACATCCTCCTCGGCGGCAATCCCGAGGGTCTCGCCGAGCACGAGCTGCTGGCACGCGGATCGAGTCGGGAGGCCGAGCCCGAGGTCTACGACCAGCTCCTCGCCGAGCTCAAGGAGACCTGCCGGGCCGAGGGCGACGAGGTGCGCGAGCTCGGCGGGCTGTACGTGCTCGGCACCGAACGACACGAGTCCCGTCGGATCGACGACCAGTTGCGTGGCCGGTCGGGCCGTCAGGGCGACCCGGGCGAGAGCCGGTTCTACCTCTCCCTCGAGGACGACCTCATGCGGTTGTTCGCCTCGAACGCGATGAACTGGGTGATGGGTCGGACGTTCCCCGACGACGTCCCGCTCGAGGCGAAGATGGTGTCGCGCGCCATCGAGCGGGCCCAGCGCACCGTCGAGGACCGCAACTTCGAGATTCGTAAGGACGTCCTCAAGTACGACGAGGTGATGAACGAGCAGCGCAAGGTGATCTACCAGCGCCGCCAGCAGATCCTCGACGGCGGCTCCCTGCGCGACGAGGCCCTCGCGGCGATCGAGGAGTCCATCGACGCGATCGTCGACGCCAACTGCGCCGGCAACTTCTCGGAGGAGTGGGACGTCGAGGAACTCGTTCTGGGGATGCAGGCGCTCACCGAGTCGAAGTTCACCGAGGCCGAGGTCCGGGCGTTCGACTCGGTCAAGGCGGCGCGACGGGCGTTCCACGAGGAGGCGATTGCCGCCTACGAGGCCAAGGAGCACCTCGTCGGCTCAGAGCAGCTCCGCGAGATCGAGCGGCGCGTGATGCTCTCGGTGATCGACCAGCACTGGCGCGAGCACCTCTACGAGATGGATTACCTGCGCGAGGGCATCAACCTGCGGGCCATGGGTCAGCGGGACCCTCTCGCCGAGTGGCAGCGCGAGGGGTACGACATGTTCGGCGCCATGATGGAGTCGGTGCGGGACAACTTCGTGCAGTACGTGTTCCGGCTCGAGGTCGTGGCCCAGGACCCGATCCCGCTCACCCCGCGGGCCCTGTCGTACTCGGCTCCCGACGACGGTGCACAGGGTGCGGCGGCGTTCGAGGCCGCGGCGGCCGGGTTCGATCCGGGCCAGGGTCCCATGGGTCCGGTGGGCGAGGTGCCGGTCGAGGACGCGCCGGCGCAGCAGCCGGTGCGGGTCGAACGGGTGCCGGGCCGCAACGAGCCGTGCTGGTGCGGCAGCGGCAAGAAGTACAAGAACTGCCACGGCGGCTGAGTCCGTTGCGCGACTTCTCCGATGAACTGGCGGACCTCGCGCGTCGCGTCGCCGACGCCCACGGGTACCTGCGGATCGACGATGCTCGGGTGCGCCTCACCGAGCTCGAGGCCGACGCGAGCCGACCGGACCTCTGGGACGACGCGGACGCGGCCCGTCGGGTCACCTCCGAACTGGCCCAGGTCCGGGACGACATCTCGATGGTCGAGGCCCTCGCGGAGCAGGTGAGCGACCTCGAGACGCTCGCCGAGCTGGCGCGCGAGGAGGCTGACGCATCCCTCGAGCCGGAGATCGAGGAGGGCGCGGCCCGGCTTCGGGTCGAACTCGATCGGCTCGAACTGCGGGCACTGTTCACCGGCGAGCACGACGAGCTCGACGCGATCTGTGCGATCCAGTCCGGGGCCGGCGGCACCGACGCCCAGGACTGGGCGCAGATGCTGCTGCGCATGTTCACCCGGTGGGCCGAGCGTCAGGGCTTCTCGGTCACGATCGACGACGTGTCGCTCGGGGAGGAGGCCGGGATCACCTCGGCCACCTTCACCGTGCGGGGCCGCTACGCCTACGGGATGCTCACCGGCGAGCGCGGGGTGCACCGGCTCGTACGCATCTCGCCCTTCGACTCCCAGGCCCGACGGCAGACCGCCTTCGCCTCGCTCGACGTCGTGCCGGCCATCGAGGAGGGCGACGCCCCCGAGATCGACCAGGGTGATCTGCGCATCGACACCTACCGGTCCTCGGGCGCGGGCGGCCAGCACGTCAACGTGACCGACTCGGCGGTGCGGATCACCCACCTGCCAACCGGGATCGTCGTGTCGTGTCAGAACGAGCGGTCCCAGTTGCAGAACAAGGCCCGGGCGATGCAGATCCTCGCGGCGCGCCTCGCCGAACGGCAGCGGGAGGAGCGCCGCAAGGAGCTCGACGCGATCTCGGGTGAGAAGCGCGAGGTCGGATGGGGCAGCCAGATCCGTTCCTACGTGCTCGCGCCGTACCAGATGGTCAAGGATCTGCGGACCGCGCACGAGACGGGCAACGTCAACGCGGTCCTCGACGGCGAGATCGACGCGTTCATCGAGGCCTTCCTCCAGTGGCGGCGCGCCGGCAGTCCGCCCCGGGGGGCCGGGGACTGACACCGGTCGGCCCGACGGGCGGTACCCGCAGGTCAGGCGGTGATCGACCGGGGTGACGCGAACCGCTCCGAACGCGCTGGTACCGTTCCGGCCGCTTCCCATGATTCGCTTCGAGAACGTCTCCAAGGTCTACAAGGGCGATGTCGTCGCACTCGACGACGTCTCGCTCGAGATCGGCAAGGGTGAGTTCGTCTTCCTCGTGGGCCCGTCGGGCTCCGGGAAGTCGACCTTCCTGCGCCTGCTGCTGCGCGACGAGATCGCGAGTTCCGGTCGGATCGTCGTGGCCGGGCGCGACATCGCGTCGCTGAGCAACTGGAAGGTCCCCCAGCTCCGGCGGAACATCGGGACGATCTTCCAGGACTTCAAGCTGCTGCCCTCCAAGACGGTCTACGAGAACGTCGCCTTCGCGGCGGAGGTGATCGGCCGTCCCCGGGCCGCCATCCGCTCCCAGGTGCCCCAGATCCTCGAACTCGTCGGGCTCAACGAGAAGGCCGACCGGTTCCCGAACGAGCTGTCCGGCGGAGAGCAGCAGCGGGTGTCCATCGCCCGGGCCTTCGTGAACCGGCCGCTCATCCTCCTCGCCGACGAGCCGACCGGGAACCTGGACCCCGAGACGACCGACGGGATCATGCGGTTGCTCGATCGCATCAACCGCACGGGCACCACCGTGGTGATGGCCACCCACGACCAGCAGATGGTCGACCGGATGCGACGCCGGGTCATCGAGCTCGCCCACGGGCACCTGGCCCGCGACCAGGCCCGGGGCGTCTACGGCGTGGGGACCTGATCGACCGTGCTCACCCGGCTGTCCTACTTCCTGCGCGAGACCATGGTCTCGCTGCGCCGCAACCTGCTCATGACGATCGCGGGCATCATCACGGTGACGGTGTCGTTGTGCGTGCTCGGCGGCGCCTGGATGCTCAACACGCTCGTGAACCACGGCACGGAGCGGTGGAAGAACGGCGTGGAGCTCGAGATCTTCATGAAGGTCGACGCCTCGGACGCGCAGGTGGCGGCGGTCCAGCGCCAACTCGCGAACGATGCTGAGGTTCGCGACTACCGCTACCTCACCAAGGACGACGCCCTCAAGGAGTTCCGGCGGCTGTTCCGTGACCAGCCCGACCTCGTGAACAGCGTGGACGCAGCCTCGCTGCCCTCCTCCTTCCGGGTCGCCCCGATCGAGGCCGAACTCACCCAGACCGTGGCCGACCGGTTCCAGAGCCAACCCGGGGTGGACGAGGTCAAGACCGCGCAGAAGCAGGTCCGCCAGCTGCTCTCGGCGACGGCCTGGATCCGCACGGCGTTCGTGGTGATCTTCGCCCTGCTGCTGTTCGCGTCGCTGTTCCTC
Source organism: Actinomycetes bacterium (assembly GCA_046074845.1). Classification (GTDB taxonomy): domain Bacteria; phylum Actinomycetota; class Acidimicrobiia; order IMCC26256; family IMCC26256; genus IMCC26256. The sequence goes on from JBJTOY010000031.1 coordinate 7,379, forward strand.
ATCGTGAACACGATCCGCCTCGCGACCTTCGCCCGACGGCGGGAGATCGAGGTCATGAAGCTCGTGGGCGCGTCGAACTGGTTCGTGCGGATCCCGTTCATGCTCGAGGGCCTAGTGCAGGGCGTCATCGGTGCGCTCATCGCGTTCATGGCGATGATCGGGCTCCAGAACGTGCTCACCGACGCGATCTCCCGGAACTCGGACTTCTCGCGCGGGTTCTACGTGACCACGGGCGACGCGATCCAGATCGGCGTGCTGCTCGTGGCCATCGGCGCGTCGATCGGCGTGATCGGCGCGCTCATCGGGCTCCGCCGGTTCATCGAGGCCTGAACTGGCGGCCCTCGGCGGCCGGCCCGGACGCGACGACGGGGGTGTGCGCCGCCCGGTCGCCCGGTGCGAACACCCACCCCCGCCTCGTGCAACCGTGCGGGTGCGGGGTCCCTACTTGTTCGGCTGGGGCAGCACTCGCAGGTACGGCTTGATGGTCTTCCAGCCGCCCGGGAACTTCGCCCGTGCGTCCTCGTCGGAGACCGCGGCACCGATGATGACGTCGTCGCCGTCGGTCCAGTTGACCGGCGTGGCCACCGAGTAGTTCGCGGTGAGCTGCAGCGAGTCGACGACCCGGAGGATCTCGTCGATGTTGCGACCGGTGCTCGCCGGGTAGGTGAGGATGAGCTTCACCTTCTTGTCCGGACCGATGATGAACACGGAGCGCACCGTGAGGGTGTCGTTGGCGTTCGGGTGGATCATGTCGTAGAGGCCGGCGACGACCCGCTCGGGGTCGGCGATGAGGGGGTAGTTCAGGGCGGTGCCCTGGGTCTCCTCGATGTCGCCGATCCAGCCGTTGTGCGAGTCGATGTCGTCGACGCTCACGCCGATGAGCTTCACGCCTCGGGCGTCGAACTCCGCCTTGCGGCTGGCGAACGCGCCGAGCTCGGTCGTGCAGACCGGGGTGAAGTCCTTCGGGTGTGAGAACAGGATGCCCCACGAGTCACCGAGGTACTCGTGGAGGCTGAGCTTGCCGGCGGTGGTCTCGGCCACGAAGTCGGGGGCCTCGTCGCCCAGGCGGAGGGACATGGTTGCTCCTGGATGGTCTCGTGCTGCACGGTCCGGGGGCTCGGGGGGAGCCGCCGGGGCCCCGGGCGGGGCGCCGTCGGGGGCGTGGGTACGCTGCCCGGCTGCGAGGGTACCCCCGGGCGCGGCGAAATGCCAGCGCGGAGGTCGGATTTAGGGACGGATGTGACGGGGACGACGGATCCGGGACCGGGACCGGCCGAGGCGGGGGCATCCCGGCGAGGCCTGCGCGGTCTCGCGCTCGATCTCCGTCCGCTGCGGAACCGCGACTTCCGGCTGCTCTGGGGCGGGGAGCTGGTCTCCGAGACGGGATCGAACCTCGCCCTGGTGGCGCTCTACATCCAGGTGTTCCGGCTCACCGACTCGACGCTCGCGGTTGGCCTCATCGGCCTCGTGCAGGTCGTGCCGATCGTCCTGGCCGCCATGCTGGGCGGGCCGATCGTGGATCGCCACGACCGCCGTCGCGTCCTGCTCGTGGCCCACACCGGTGAGGCGATCGCCGCCGCGGTGCTGTTCGCGAGCGCCCGCCTCGACGATCCGCCGCTCGCCCTCGTCTACCTCGGGGCGGCCCTCGTGGCGGGTTCGGCCACCGTGGCCCAGTCGACCCGCACCGCGATGATGCCCCGGGTGGTCGGGGAGGCCGAACTCCCGGCGGCGACGGCGCTGAACCAGGTGGCGTGGAACACCTGCCTCATCGCCGGCCCGGCGCTCGGCGGGATCGTGGTGGCGCGTCTCGGCCTCGCCTGGGCCTACGGGATCGACCTCGTCACCTTCGCCGCCGCCCTCGGCACGGTGTGGCTGCTCCGCCCGCAGCCCCCGACCCCGGCCGAGGTGCGGGACGAGCCCGAGGGCTGGCGCAGCGTCATGGCCGGGTTCCGCTTCCTGCGCGGTCGGCCGGTGCTCCAGGCGAACTTCGCCGTGGACGTCGTGGCCATGACCTTCGGCATGCCCCGGGCGCTGTTCCCCGTCCTCGCCGTGACCCAGTTCGGTGCGGGTCCCGCGCTCGTGGGCATCCTGTTCTCGGCGGTCGCGGTGGGCGCCATCCTCGGCGCCCTGACCTCCGGGTGGGTCGGCCGGGTCCGCCGGCAGGGCCGAGCCGTCCTCGTGGCCGTCGCGGTCTGGGGGGCGGGGATCGTGGCCTTCGGGCTCGTCGGGGACCGCGTCCTGCTCGCGCTGCTGGCACTCGCCGTGGCGGGTGCGGCTGATGTGGTCTCTGCGGTGTTCCGCAACACGATCCTCCAGGTGAACACGCCGGACGATCTGCGGGGGCGACTCTCGGGGATCCACATCCTCGTCGTGACCGGCGGCCCGCGACTCGGCGACATCGAGGCCGGCGTCGTCGCCGCACTCGCCTCGCCGACGGTGTCGGTCGTCTCGGGTGGACTGCTGTGCATCGTCGGGGTCGGCGCGCTCGCGCTCGCCGTGCCGTCCTTCGCGCGCTACCGGGTCGGGGACGCGCCCCGATGACGGAGGTCGACGGCCCCGCTTGACTCGGGGCCTCCGAAACGGTCGAATCAGGCCCGCATGGCGACCGTACCGACCCCGCTGCCGAAGAAGCTCGGCATCAAGGAGGACACCGTCGTCGCCCTCGTCTCCGCCCCGGCGGGCTTCGACCGCACGCTCGGGCGGATGCCCCGCGGGGTGGAGGTGCGCACGAGCGTGCGCGGGCGTGCCGACACGATCATCTTCTTCGCGACGCGCCGTGCCGAACTGGCGCGGCGCATGCCGTCGTTCCGGCGGGCGCTCGCACCGGGCGGCGGACTCTGGGTGGCCTGGCCTAAGCGCACCTGCGGGATCGCGACTGACCTCACGTTCGAACCGGTCCAGGAGATCGGGAACGACGCGGGCCTCGCCGACGGTCGGGTGTGCGCGATCAACGGCGAGTGGTCGAGCGTGCGGTTCGTGCACCCGGCCGAGTCCAAGCGTCCCTGAACGCCATGTGCGGCCGGTTCGTGCAGGCCTCGTCGCCCGCGCTGCTCCTCGAACACTTCGGCATCGACGAGGACCACCCCGCCCCAGCGCCGCCGGACTACAACGTCACGCCGCGTCGTGAGGTCGCGGTCGTCGTCGCGGGGTCCGACGGCCGACGGGTCCTCGAGCGGATGCGCTGGGGTCTCGTGCCCTCGTGGGCGAAGGAGGTGGCCATCGGCGACCGGCTCATCAACGCCCGGGCTGAGACCGTCGCCGAGAAGCCGTCGTTCCGTCGGGCGTTCGCGGCGCGGCGCTGCATCGTGCCCGTCGACGGGTTCTACGAGTGGATGGTGGTGCCCGGGCGCCGGACCAAGCAGCCGGTCTACATCCACGGCAACACCGGGCTGCCCCTCGCGCTCGCGGGGCTGTGGGAGTCCTGGCACGACCCGACGGTCGCCGATGCGCCGGCGCTGCGCACCTGCACCATCATCACCACCTCGGCGAACCGCACCCTCGAACCGGTCCACGACCGCATGCCCGTGATCCTCGCCGAGGACGCGTGGAGCGTGTGGCTCGATCCGGACGCGGATCGGGAGGCGCTCACGCCGTTGCTCGCGCCGGCTCCGGAGGACGCGGTCGTGTTCCACGAGGTGACGACGGCGGTGAACAGCCCGCGGAACAACGACGCGTCGCTGCTCGATCCCGCACCGCCCGAGACCCTCTTCTGATCGGCATCGGGCCGGGCCCGCTAGGGTCGCCACCATGACGCTCGACCCGATCGCAGCGATCCCGCGTGACGCCCGTGCCATCGCGGCGGTGCTGGCCGAGGCCGGACCCGATGCCCCCGTCCCCGCGACCCCCGAGTGGGACCTCGGACGTCTGGTTAAGCACGTCGGCATGGTGCTGGCGTGGCAGACGGCGAACGTCGAGCGTCGTCCCGAACAGGTGATGCCCCGGTCGCTCGACCTCGGACTCCCCGAGGATCGGGCGGCGTACGGCCCCTGGCTCGTGGCGCTGGCCGACCGGTCGGTCGAGGTCCTGGCCGACGCGCCGGCCGGCGACGAGGCCTGGAGCTGGACCGACGACCACACGGTCGGGTTCTGGCGCCGCCGCCTGGGCCACGAGGTCGCCGTGCACCGCTGGGACGCCGAGTCGGCGCTCGGCGCCCCGACCCCGTTGGAATCCGAGGCGGCCGTCGACGCGATCGACGAGCTGCTCACGGTGCTGGTGCACCGCGCGGATGTGCCCTCGGCCGGGGCCGGCGAGACGATCCACCTCCATGCGACCGATGCCGAGGGCGAGTGGCTCATCATCCGTGGCGAGAGCGGCATGACCGTCCTGCGCGAGCACGCCAAGGGGGACGTCGCGGTACGGGGGGCGGCCTGCGACCTCCTCCTCGTCATCATGGGCCGCATCGATGCCGACGCGGTCGAAGTCATCGGCGACGCCACGGTGCTCACCGCGTGGCGTGAGGGCGTCCGGTTCTGACCCGCGTCAGCGTCGGTCGAGTTCGGGGTCGAGTGCGGCCCGCAGCAGGTCGAGCACGTGGCGTCGTCGGGCCGCGAGCGCGTCCGGGGAGAGGGGATCGTGACCGATGAGGTCCCCGATGAACGGCGCGTCGGAGAGGTAGGAGAGCACCGCGCCGTACCCGGTGAGGAGCAGTTGCGCCGCGTCGTAGCGTCGGAGCCTCCCGGCGTCCATCTCGCGCTCGAGGAACTCGACGGCCCGGTCGAACATCGGTCGCAGTACGGCGCCGAGTTCGGCGCTCAGCATCGGACCGCCGTCGATCGCCTCGCGACGGGTCAACCGGACGAACTCGGGGTGCTTCTCGAAGTACTCGAACGCGGCGACGAGCACGCGTTCGGCCTGTTCCCAGCCCCCGGATCCACCGACGACAGCGACGTTGACGAGCGAGGTCCAGTCGGCGAGTTCGGCGACGAGGACCTCTCGGTACAGGGCCTCCTTGGACGGGAAGTGGTGCAGCAGGCTCGGTCGCTTGATCCCGACGTCGTCGGCGATCTCGGTGAGGCTCGTCGCGGCGAAACCTTGGTCGGCGAACCGGCGCAGTGCGGCGGCGAGGATGAGGGTGCGCGTCGTGCCCGACTCCGGCGCGGGTGCCATGGGGCGAACCCTATTCGGCGCCCGCCCGGTCAGGCGCCGGGGGCCAGCGCCCGCAGGACCCGCATGGTGTCGTCGGGTCCGGCGAGGATCATGGGCGCCGGGGTGGTGACGCCGTTGGCCGCGTAACGTCGTACGTGGGCCGCGCACTCCTCGGGCGAGCCGTGCACGATGAGGTCGTCGATCACTTCGTCCGGGATCGATGCGGTGGCCCGCTTGCGGTCGCCCTCGCGCCAGGCCGTCCACATGTCGCGCAGGGCTTCGCCGCGGCCGATCCACTCGTGGAACGCGGCGTACACCGGCACGTTGAGGTACTCGGCGATGAGCCGGGTGCCGAGTTGGCGCACCGCCTCGCGGTCCTCGGACGGCATGACGAAGATGCGGGCCGCGACCTCCTTGCCCTCCCCGACGATCGGAGCGACCTTGCGCACGTCCTCGGCCGACAGCCAGTTCACGATGGCGCCGTCGCCCTCCCGGCCGGCGAGCCGCAGCATCCCCTCGCGCAGGGCTCCGACGAGGATCGGCGGCTGCTCGGCGACGCGCACGCCCAACCGGAAGCCGTCGACCTTGAAGGTCTCGTACTCCTCGGTGACCTTCTCACCGCGCAGGGCGGCGCGCAGGAACCGGATCGTGTCCCGGGTGCGGCGGTAGGGCTGCTCGAACGGGATGTTGTTCCAGCGCTGGACGATCACGTTCGAGGACGTGCCGATCCCGACCGCGACGCGCCCCGGTGCCGCCTCGCAGAGGGTCGCGATGCTCTGGGCCAGCAGGGCCGGGCCTCGGGTGTAGACGGGGATGACGGCCTGACCGAGCCGCAGGTTCGGGGTCCAGGCCGCGGTGAGGGCCAGCGGGGTGAACGCGTCGTGCGCGCCCGCCTCGCTCGACCACACGTCGGTGAACCCGAGCTCGGCGATCTCGTCGACGTACCGGCGGTGGTCGGCGAGGGACACGCCCATGAGGGGGATCGTGACGCCCCAACGCTGCTCGGCCATGGTGGACCTCCCGGTCAGGGTCTGGACGCGCGGTCGGCGCGCGGGGTGATGACCCGCGGCTCGTCCCGGATCTGGCGGACGATCGCGGACTGGCTGGCGGATCCGAGGAGGACGCCGTCCTCGGACCAGAGGTGCACGAGGCCGTGCCCGAACCCGTGGCCGACCGCATGGATGCGGATGTCGGCCAGGATCCACTCGGTCGGGGACCGCGAGGTGATGCGCAGGGTGTTGTCGAGGCTGTTGCCACCGGCGTGCACGCCGAGCGCCTGCGAGATGCCGAAGGGCACGTAGTCGCCCACGATGGCCAGGGCCGCCGCCGAGTTCTCGAGGATCTCCGGGAGGCGGACCCAGAGCGCGGAACGCCCGGTACCGGGTGTCCCGTCGAAGTCCTCCCAGTTCTTCGCGTCGGCGAGGCGCATGTCGATGCGTTCGCTGATCGTCCCGCGCATGTGCTCGGGCATCTCGCGGGTGCGCGACTCGCTCCAGTGGGGGAGGTGCGCGGGCCGCTCGGCCCACTCGCCGACGTAGGGCACGTCGCGTTCGCCGAGCGCGGCGTTCACCGTGAAGATCTCGCGCCCCTCCACCCGACCGACGGCCCGGGCCTGGCTCACCTGGTGCCCGCGGACGATCTCCTCGACCTCGAGCACGACCTCGGAGGGCGGCGTGGCGAACTCGAGGAACTGCGCGGTCGCCCAGACCGTGGGTCGCCCGGTGTGCGCCTCGAGGGCGGTGATGCCCGCACCGAGGCCGGCGCCGCCGAACAGGGCGCCGAGTCCCGAGCACAGGCTGCGTACGACGTCGAAGCGCCACTCGGCGGGGCCGTCGCCGCGTCGGAGGCCGTAGAAGGTGACGTCGTCCACGGCGGGCGAGCCTACGGCACGGTGCGCGCCCGACCCCGGGCCGGGGTACCGAGTGGAATGGTCAGCCGGGGCGCGTGGTTCAATCCGAGCACGTGCTCCGGGCGAGGCCCCCGGATCCCACCCGAGCCAGGACGACCGAGGTCCCACGATGACGATCCGAACCGGCCAGCACGTGATCCCGGCGATGCACGCGGTGGAGGGCGCGGGGTTCCACGTGCGCCGACCCTTCCCGACCCCGAACCTCCCGATGGTCGACCCGTTCCTGCTGCTCGACCACATGGGGCCCCAGGAGCACGAACCCGGGCGGGCCGAGGGCGCGCCGGACCATCCGCACCGGGGTTTCGAGACCGTCTCCTACATCCTCGAGGGCGCGTTCGAGCACGAGGACTCAGTCGGCAACTCGGGTCGCATCGGGCCGGGCGCGGTGCAGTGGATGACCGCGGGGTCCGGCGTCGTGCACTCCGAGATGCCGGCCACCGAGATCCGCACCGACGGCGGCACGCTCCACGGCTTCCAGGTCTGGGTCAACCTCCCCGCGGCGGCGAAGATGATCCCGCCGAAGTACCAGGACGTCCTCGTCCGGGACATTCCGGAGGTCGTGGCCGACGACGGGCGCGTCACGGTGCGGGTCATCGCGGGTGATTACGAGGGCACGGTCGCCGCAGCGCGGACCCACACGCCGATCGCGTACTGGCACGTCCGCCTCGCGGCGGGGGGATCGTTCCGCGGCGCACTGCCCGCCGACTGGAACGCGATGGTCTACGTGATCCGGGGCGAGGTGGCCGTGGGGGAGGCGACAGCCCGGGAGGCCGACCTCGTGCTGCTCGCCCCCGACGGCGACGAGGTCGCGGTGGGGGCCGGCGGCGACGCCGCCGAGGTCCTCGTGCTCGCCGGACTGCCGATCCGGGAGCCCGTCGCCCGGTACGGCCCGTTCGTCATGAACACCCGCGAGGAGATCATCGAGGCGTTCGAGGACTACCAGGCCGGTCGCATGGGGGCCATCGTCCGCTGACGACTGCGCCACCGCTGGTCGACGCGGTGCGTGCCAGACTCCGGTCCATGACCGATCCGCGCGTCCGTTCCACCGAGGTCCTCGTCGACGGGTTCCGGTTCCCCGAGGGACCGCGCTGGCACGGTCACCTCCTGTTCGTGAGCGACATGCACGCCGGTCGCATCCTGACGGTGTCGGAATCGGGCGAGGTCGCCACGTTCGCCGAGGTGCCGGGTCTGCCCTCGGGTCTCGGCTGGGACCCGGAGGGTCATCTCATGGTCGTCTCGATGGAGGAGCGCCGCGTGCTGAAGTTCCACTCCGACGGCCCGGAGCACTTCGCCGACCTGTCCGGATATGCGGCCTTCCCCTGCAACGACATGGTGGTCGACGCAGCGGGTGGGGCCTACGTGGGGAACTTCGGGTTCGACCTCCACGGTGGTGCCGACCCGGTCCCGACCGTGCTGCTGCGGGTCACGCCCGACGGCGCGGTGTCGGTCGCGGCCACCGAGGTCCGGTTCCCCAACGGCAGCGTCATCACCCCCGACGGCCGCACCCTCGTCGTCGGGGAGACCTTCGCCGGGCGCCTCACCGCCTGGGACATCGGGGTGGACGGCACGCTCTCCGGGCGACGGGTCTGGGCCCAGCTCGAGGGCGCGGTCCCCGACGGGATCTGCCTCGACGCGGATGGCGCGATCTGGTCGGCCTGCCCGCTCTCGGGCCGGGTGCTGCGGGTGCTCGAGGGTGGCGCGGTGACCGACGTGGTGACCGTGGATCGGGCGGGCGCGTTCGCGTGCATGCTCGGTGGTGCCGACCGACGGACGCTGTTCGTGTGCACCGCGGACGACAGCGACCCGGCGGCGACCGTGTCGGGACGCGGCGCGATCGAGACGGTGCGCGTGGAGGTGCCGGGGGCCGGGCGGCCGTAGCGCCGGGTGCTACTCGGGCTCGGCGTAGTCGGTCCCGTCGTAGAGCTCAGTGATGACCGGCCTCGTGCCGCCGTCGATCTCGTCGATGCGGGCGTGCGCGAGGCGCGGGCCCATGCCGTCGGGGAACACCCAGAACCGACCGGCGCGCACCGCGTCGAACACGGCCGCGGCCACCTTGGACGGCGGGATTCCGGCGGCGAGCAGCCCGCGGCTGACCTCGCGCATGTCGTCGCCCCCCTCCGGGGCGGCCGGGGGCGCGCCGAGGTGGGCGGGCCAGTTGCGATCGGAGTCGGCGATGCGGGTGTCGACCCACCCGGGACACAGCACCGAGACGCCGAGGTCGGGTCCGAACATCCCGAGCTCGATGCACAGCGCCTCGCTGATCGCGACGACCGCGTGCTTCGTGGCCGCGTAGGGCGCCACGAACGGCAGCGTCTTGAGCCCGGCCGAGGACGCGGTGTTCACGATGTGACCCTCTCCCTGGGCGATCATGCGTGGCACGAACGCGCGCAGGCCGTACACGACCGACCAGAGGTTCACTCCGAACGTCCACTGCCACGCGTTGTCGGGGATCTCCCAGGAGGGTCCGCCGCCCCCGGACACCCCGGCGTTCTGGCAGAGCAGGTGCACCCCGCCGAACTCGGCGAACGCGGCGTCGGCGAGGCGGGCGACGGCGGCCTCGTCCGCCACGTCGGTGACGACGTCGAGCACGCGGGCCCCGGAGGCCCGCACCTCGTCCGCCGCCGACGCGAGCGCGGGCGCCTCGACGTCGGCCATCACGACCGCCATCCCCTCGGCGGCGGCCCGATCGCTGAGCGCCCGGCCGATGCCGCTGGCGGCGCCGGTGACGACGGCGACCCTCCCGGTGAGTTCCTGCATGGTGATCCCTTCGGGTCGTCAGGCCGTGCGGCCGTAGCGGATGAGGCGGAGGATCTCCGAGCTGCACACGCCCGGAGCGGTGTCGTAGCCGAGGAGCGCGACGTGGCGGGGCGTCGGCCCGCCGATCGGTGTGACGCGATGCAGCGAGTGGCGTCCCGCGAACAGCATGAGGGTGCCGGGCTCGAACTCGACCACCGTGGTGGGCGCGTCCCGACGACCGGCGAGGCAGGCGGCGACAACCTCGTAGCGCTCGTCCTCGTCGGTGCGGGTGTGCGGCGCGCACTCGAACGCGCCGCCGGTATCGGACCGCTGGAGTGCGATCGACACCACGAAGTCGGTCTGGTCGAAGTGCCAGGCGAGTTCGTCGCCGTCGTGCATCGCGGCCACGTTGAGCGCGCCGAGCGGATCCGCGTACCGGTGGAGCACGGGCCGATCGAGGGCGCGGCGCACGAACTCGAGGAGTGCGTCCCACTCGTAGAGCGCGCGCAGCGGTGAGGTCGTGCCGAACGTGTCGTAGGGGATCGCGGTCAGCGCCGAGCGGCCCTCGGTCCGCCGCGGGTGGTCGGCGGGCCAGTGGTCGCCGGGGATCTCGAGGTACGGCGTGCCCATGACGTCCTGGTGGTGGCGACCGGCGGCGAGCGCATCGGCCTCGGCGGCCATGGCCGCGACGGCCCCGGGGAGCAGGAACCCGCCCATCACCGCGACGCCCTGGCGGCCGAGGTCGGCCCGGGCCGCGGCGATCGCGGCCACGGCCGCCGGCGAGTCCGGTGCGTCGACCGGGTAGCGCACGAGGTCGACGAGGGACGCAGGGTCGGGGCGCACGTGGCGATGGTAGGCCCCGGGCGGCGACACGGCGGTCGGCCCGTGTGGCAGCCTCGGCACCATGACCGATCCGCAGCGCCGCATCCTGCTCACCGCACGACCCGACGGCCTCGTCGGACCCGACTGTCTCTCGGTGGAGGACGCGCCGGTCCCGACGCCGGCGGAGGGCGAGGCCCTCGTGCGCCTTGCGTACCTCTCGATCGACCCGACGAACCGGGTCTGGATGCGGGAGCAGGACTCCTACCTGCCGGCGATCGCGATCGGCGAGGTGGTGCGGGCGGCCGGACTCGGGGTCGTCGTCGAGTCGCGCTCGGCGGCCTACACGGTCGGCGACCTCGTGATGGGCCTCCTGGGGTGGCAGGAGTACGCGATCGTCGACTCGGGGGACCGTGCCGCCCAGGTGATCCCGCCGGGTCTCGCCCCGACCGACGTCCTCTCGATCTACGGTTCCACCGGGCTCACCGCCTGGTTCGGGGTCCACGACGTCGCGCGGGTCGGCGAGGGTGACGTGTTCGTGGTGTCGGGTGCGGCGGGCGGGGTCGGCTCGGTGGCCGGGCAGTTGGCGCGCATCGCCGGAGCCCGGGTGATCGGGATCGCAGGCTCGGCCGAGAAGTGCCGGTGGGTGACCGAGGACCTCGGGTTCGACGCGTGCATCGACTACCGGCGTGAGGACGTCGCAGCGCGCCTCGCGGAGCTGTGCCCGGACGGGATCGACGTGTACTTCGACAACGTGGGCGGGGCGATCCTCGACGCCGCGCTGGCCAACCTCGCGATCGGGGCGCGGATCGCGCTGTGCGGGGCGATCGCCTCCTACACCGCGGCCGAGCCGCCGCCGGTGCGCAACACCTTCGAGCTCGTGAGCCAGCGGGCGCGGATGGAGGGATTCCTGCTCCTCGACTACGTCGACCGGTTCCCGGAGGCGGTGATGGGACTGCTGCCGCTCGTGGTCGAGGGCCGGCTGCGCTACGCGGTCGAGGTCGTCGACGGTCTCGAGCGGGCCCCGGAGACCCTCAATCGCCTGTTCACCGGCGACCACACCGGCAAGTTGCTCGTGCGGGTCTCCGACGCGGCCGACCGACCCGTCTGACGGGAGGGCGCGCCGGTAACGTCCGGTGCGCCCGCCGACCCCGAGGGGAGACCACGGTGAACTTCGGAGCCCCCGAACTGCTGGTGATCGTGTTCCCGCTCATCGCGGTGGGCATCGCGTTCGCGACCTGGGTGATCGTGGACGTGCGGCGCTACCCGGTGGAGGCGTTCGAGCGGGCTGCGGTGCCCCGCACCGCCTGGATCGCAGCGCCGGCCGTCGCCATCGTGGCGAGCGTGCTCTTCAACGTGGTCGGGGTGGCCGCCGCGCTCATCATCGCCCTGATCTGGCGCACGGCGATCCGGCCACAGGTCGCCGGGGCCTGACGCGACGCCGCCGCCCGACCCGGCCCCGGACCGGGGCGGGACGAGCGGCGGGGAGCCGTCCGGATCGGCGCCGGTCAGGTCGCGGCGTGGGCGAGGTCCATGTGCCACCACATGAAGTTGGTGGTCATGTCGTGGATCTCGGTCCGGTGGTTGTAGGGCACGTGACCCTCACCGGTGTAGGTCTTGAGGTTCGCGTCGATGCCGACGGCACGAGCGGTGGAGACCGTGTTCACCGCCCACGCGTAGGGCACGAGCGGGTCGGCGGTGCCGTGCCAGTCGAGGAACGGGGCGTCCCCCGGGTCCGGTCCGCCGATGATGTTGGCCCCCGAGAGCGAGAGTGCGGCCCGGACCGCGTTCGACTGGCCCGCATCCGAGGGACCCTGGGGCTCGTTCGGGTTGAGCGCGACGTGGATCGCGGTGATCGCACCGGCCGAGGTGCCGCCGATGGCGACCCGGGTCGAGTCCACGCCGTAGGTCGCGGCGTTCGCCTTGACCCAGCGGACCGCGGCCTGCGCGTCGTGCATCGCGTCGTTCATCTCGTCGACGCACTGCGAGCCCGGCGCGGATGCCGAGCAACCCGCCGCGGTGAGTCGGTAGCTGATCGAGAAGTTGACGAAGCCCTTCTTGGCGAACACGGTCGCCTCGTCGACGATCTCGCCCGAGGTCTTGTTGCCGCCGCGGAACGAACCGCCGTGGATCCAGACGATCGCCGGCCGCGAGGTCACGGTGTCGCCGGTGGGCTCATAGACGTCGAGGTGCAGGATGTCGGTCTGGCCGTCCTGGTCCACCGCGCTCCCCGGTCCGTAGGGGATGTTCGAGGTGAGGGTCACGTCGGTGAACACCTCGTCCCGGTACCGCATGGGGGCGGCCCCCTGCGGGACGAGGTACGGGGTGCACGCACCGGCGAGCAGCGCAAGACCCGCGGTGAGGGCGAGGAGTCCGAACCGGTTCCTGATCGAGTGCTTCATGCTGAGCCGCCTCCGGTGCGGTAGGGGACGCCGCCCCGTGTGATGCGCCACCACACGAGGATGCCGCCGATGGGGCCGGTCAGGACCGAGACCGCTGCGAACCCCCACGACCACCCGATCTCGGGGGTGATCATGAGGGTCATCGCGACGAACGCGAGCCAGACGAGGCCGTGGAAGAAGCCGGTGATCGCCTTGCCGGGAACACTCGGCTGGATGATCCAGAAGTAGAACAGGACGCAGTAGGTGATGGTCTCGGCGAGGGCGACCACCTCGAGCGCCTTGGCCTTGCGCTCGAGTTCGGTACTGGTCTCGTCGACGTAGTCGGGCACGGAGGGTGAGCGTAGGCGCACCGGGGACGTCCGTGACCGTCGGGGACGGCCGGGACGTCCGGTTCCGGCCCGCCGGTCGGGTGAAGGGGTCGCCCGGACCGGGACGGTTCTGCGAGCATCGGGGCGTGGAACCCGTCCTCGTCGCCCGCGGTCTCGTGAAGGAGTACCGACGAACCCGGGCCGTCGACGGCATCGACATCACCGTTGGGGCGGGGGAGCGGGTGGCGCTGCTCGGGCCGAACGGTGCGGGCAAGACCACGACCCTGCTCATGATCCTGGGGGCGATCTCACCCGATGCCGGAGAGGTCGAGGTCTGCGGGGTGAGCCAGCGGCGGAACCGCAGCGTGGCGGCCGAGCACATCGGGTTCGCCGCCGGGTACCTGCCGCTCGCCGGTGACCTGCGGGTGCACGAGTACCTCACGATGTACGGACGGATCTACGGGATCCCCGATCCCGCCCCGGCGATCGCCGCAGGGCTCGAGCGGTTCCGCATCGAGCACCTGGCGGACGCGATGGGTCCGCAGCTGTCCTCGGGTCAGCGCACCCTCGTCGGCATCGTGCGCGCCTGTCTGCACCGGCCTCGCCTGCTCGTGCTCGACGAGCCGACCGCTTCCCTCGACCCCGACGTGGCGTCGCGGGTGCGCGACGGGATCCTCGACCTCTGCGCCTCGGACGGGACCGCGCTGCTCGTGACGAGCCACGACATGCGCGAGGTCGAGCGCCTGGCCGAACGCGTCCTGTTCCTGTCCGGGGGCCGCATCGTCGCCGACGGCCGTCCCGACGAGATCGTGGCCCGGTTCGACCGGGAGGACCTCGAGGGCGTGTTCCTGCACCTCGCCGAGGACCGACTCCCCGAGCGTGAACCGCCCGGGGACCAGCAGACGGGATTCGTGCTGTGACCCGGCCGGCGGACGTGTCCGATCCGACCCGACCGTTGCCGCCGGGCGCCCGGCGGTCGTGGCTGCGCGTGCGTGCGATCGCCCGCCGCAACGCCTACGTGCTGCTGCGGGAGCCGCACCGCCTCTTCGACGTGACGCTCTGGCCCCTCGTGGACGTGCTGATGTTCGGTGCGCTCGCCGCGTTCGTCGGCCGCGGTGCGGCGAGCGGCGGGCAGCAGGCGGCCGGGTACCTGCTCGCCGGCATCATCCTGTGGCACGTCGTGTACCAGTCGCAGATCGCAGTGAGCACCGGTTTCCTCGAGGAGACCTGGACCCGCAACCTGCTCAACCTCATGGTGACGCCGATCCGGGAGACCGAGTACGTGGGCGGCGTGGTGCTCTTCGGACTGGCCAAGCTCGTCATGGGCGTCGGCCTCATGGCGATCGGCGCCTGGGTGTTCTTCTCGTTCGACGTGGGGGGCATCGGGCTCGCGCTCATCCCGATCGCTGCGGTGCTCCTCGTGGTCGGCTGGGCGATCTCACTGCTCGTCATCGCCTTCGTGCTGCGGTTCGGACACGGGGCGGAGGCGCTCGCGTGGGGCGTGATGTTCGTGCTCATGCCGCTGTCCGGCATCTTCTACCCGATCGATGCGCTGCCCCGGTTCGTCCGTCCGATCGCGCTCGCGCTGCCCACGACCTACGCGTTCTCCGCTCTGCGCGGCGTGGTCGACGGCGAGCCGCTCGACTGGGGCCTCATCGGGATCGGTGCGCTCGGTGCGGTCGTGCTCACCGGGTTCTCGACCTGGTTCCTCATCCGCATGCTGCGCCTGTTCCGCCGGCGCGGCTACGTCACGCGCTACTCCTGAACGCGGCGACGGCGCCGCCCGATGGCGACGCCGTGCGCTCGGTGCTCCGGTGCGCGGCGCGCACCGTGGGCTCAGCCCTCGAGGTGGGTCTTGAGGTGCCCGAGCGCACCGGCGTAGACGCCGCCGATGGTCTCGGCCAGATCGCCCGGCTCCATCTCGAGCGCCCAGGTCGCCCTCGAGCCGGAGCCCTCGGCCGCGACCGAGATCGTGGCGAGCCAGGTGGTGATGCCCATCGCCGAGCCGTCGACGGTGTAGGAGTAGGTGCGCGCCGCGTCGTCGCGGGACACCTCGTCCTCCTCGGCCACCATGCCGCCGGCGATGCCGACGCTGCGGTGGTTGCCCTCGACGACGCAGGACTCCACCCCGGGCATCCAGGTGTCGAGCCCGCCGAACTGCCCGAGCACGGCCCAGACCTCGTCGGGGGTTCGGTCGATGGTGATGTCGTGCGAGACGTTGGCCACGGGTGCTCCTTCGCGGGCGGATCGGTGAACGGCGGCAGGGTAGCCGCCGCCGTGCGGTGCGGGCCCGGTTGCGGGCGATCGCGCCCGACGACGACGCCCCGTAGCCTGTGGCGATGGATCCGTCCCCCGAGGCCGTCCCCACCGAGGGACGGCGCGTGCGGGTGGTCGTGCGCACCCTGACGGTGAACGGGTTGGGATCGCTCGGGGACCTCGTGCGCCGGGATCGCTCGGACCGGCTCGCCCGGCGGACCCGCCGGATGCTCGAGACGCTCGGGCCCACGTTCATCAAGTTGGGTCAGGTCCTCTCGACCCGGCCCGACATCCTCCCCGACGTGGTGGCGGCCGAACTCGCACGCCTCCAGGACCACGCCCCGCTCGTGCGGTTCGCCGAGGTGCGGGCCGCGGTCGAGGCCGAACTCGGCGCCCCCCTCGAGGCCCGCTACGCCGAGTTCGACCCGGTGCCGCTCGCCGCGGCCTCGATCGGGCAGGTGCACGCGGCACGACTGCCCGACGGCACGGCGGTCGTGGTGAAGGTGCGCCGTCCAGCCGTGCGGCGGACCATCGAGGTCGACCTGCGCATCCTCGAGCGTGGGGCGCGGGTGCTCGCCCGCATCTCGCGGGTCGCCCGGCGCTACGACGTCGTCGGGCTCGCCGAGCGGTTCGCGACGACGCTGCGGCGCGAGTGCGACTACGTGCAGGAGGGGCACAACGCGGAGGCGATCGCAGCCGCGCTCGCCGAGGTGCCCCACGTCGTCGTCCCGGGGATCGACTGGCCCCGCACGACCGGCGGAGTGCTCACGGAGGTCCGGGTCGCCGGGGCCAAGGTCGACGACGTCGCGACCCTCGACCAGATGGGGGTCGATCGGACCGCGGTCGCCGGCACGTTCGCCGACGCCTACCTCACGATGGTGTTCGGCAACGGGTTCTTCCACGCCGATCCGCACCCGGGCAACGTGTTCGTCGACGAGGACGCGGTCGTGTCCTTCGTCGACTTCGGGATGACCGGCCAGGTCGACCCGGTGACCGAACGATCCCTGGGCGGTGTGCTCCTCGCGATCGTCGCGACCGACCGCGTCCGCATGGCCGATGCGCTGCTGGGTCTCGGGATGGCGACCCGGGAGGTCGACCGGTCCCGGCTCGAGGACGACCTCGGTCACCTGCTCGACCGGTACGCGCACCGGTCGCTCGAGGAGATGCCGGTCGCCGAGGTGCTCGGCCAGGTCATGCGGATCGTCCGCCGGCACCGCCTCACGCTGCCGCCCGATCTGGCCCTGCTCGTCAAGACGGTGATGATGTGCGAGGGCGTGGCACTGCGCCTCGACCCGGGGTTCCTGCTCGTGCCCCGGCTCCTGCCGTTCGCGGCGCGCATCGCCGGCGGCGAGGACGACGCCCCGCCCGGGTGATCGGCGGGATTGGGAGCCCGGACGGCGGCGGTGCGAGGATGCCATCCCATGGACAACCGTCAGCGAGCCATCTACCTGTCCCGGGTCCGGGTCGGCATCGGCCTCGCCATGCTCGGACTGCCGCGCACCGTCGGGCGCAGCTTCCTCGGCCGGGGCGCGGACTCCACCGCAGCGGTGACCATGTGTCGGACGACCGGCGGGCGGGAGGTGGTGCTCGGAGCGGGCGCGGCGATCGCCCTTGCCGAGCGCGACACCGGCCACAACTGGCTGTCGATGACCGCGCTCGCCGACGGCTTCGACGCCGCGGTGCTGCTGCTCACCCCGCGGCTCCCGCTGCGGGCCCGGCTCATCGGGGTCATGGCGGCCGGCCTCGCCGTCGCCCAGCTCGCGGTGGCGAAGGAACTCGCCGAGGCCGCGGGCGTCACCGTCGACCAGCAGTGACGGGCCCGCCCGCCGCCGGCCTCAGTGCTGGTCGGCGGGCACCGGGGCTGGCGTCGCGACGATGCGCGCGACCTCGGCCACCACGGCGTCCCGACTCGCCCGTGCTGCCGCGAGCCCCTCGGGGCGTCGGGCCCACCCGGCGGCCCGAACGGAGCGTCGGAGTTCGTCGAGGGTCGCGGTCCAT
Organism: Actinomycetes bacterium; assembly: GCA_046074845.1. GTDB lineage: Bacteria > Actinomycetota > Acidimicrobiia > IMCC26256 > IMCC26256 > IMCC26256. The sequence continues at coordinate 24,892 of JBJTOY010000031.1, forward strand.
GCGATCGCGGCGAGGCCGGTGACCGGCGCGGCGACGAGCAGGGCGGCCCCGGCGCGGGTCCCGAACCGGCGCCGCACGTACCAGGCCTCGAGCGAGTAGGCGACGGGAACGGTCACGACCGCGCTGCCACCCTTCGCCGTGGCCTGCCACGCCGGATGGGTGATGCGGCGACCGAGTCCGTAGGAGACCCCGGCCGGGAGCGCGTTGAGCACGTACCCCGCGACGCCGAGCGGTGCGAGCGCGACGCCGACCGCGCCCAGGGTCAGGATGCGTCGGCGCGCGTGGGTCGCGTCGAGGTGCGCGACGTCGGCCGGCGTGTGGGTGCCGAGGGCCTCGAGTCGCTCGCGCAGGTCGTCGACCCGGGCCTCGAGCCCCTTGTACATGGGCCCGGTGTCGCCGCCGTGGGCCCGGACCCGCGCCGCGAGGTCCCGTTGGAGATCGGCGAGGCGGGCGTACGGCTCGGGCGAGTCGGGGTCCTCGGTGCGCACGACGACCTCGGCCGCCGCGTGGGTCACCTCGGCGGCGCGCCACGACGCGTGCGTGGCGGCGACGGTGAGCAGGGCCGTCCCGATCGCGTCGGTGAGCGCGCGCACCGCAGCGGGTTCGTCGGCCCGGTGGGACTCGAGGAAGTCCGCCACCTCGACCGGCTCGCCGATCTGCAGCGCGACCTGACCCCGGAAGCGACCGCGCTCCTCGTAGGTGATGCCGAGCGGCACGATGACGACGTCGTCGACCGCTCCGGTGCTCAGCGCGCTCAGGGCGATGCGTGCGGTGCCGGTCCGCAGCGGGAGGGTGAGGCCCGGGTGGTCGTCCACGCCGCCACCGGGAACACGGCCACCCGCCCGCCGGCCGCGAGGACCTCGTGGCACACGGCGAACGCGGCGGTGTTGGTGTCCGCGTCGAAGGCCTCGCCGTGCACGTCGTTGCGTCGGGCCACGGGCACGCACATCGCGTACCGGAGCAGCCACGACAGGCCCTTGATCCGCCACATCGACTTGGCCACGAGGAACCGCGGGAAGAAGCCGAGGCACCCGATGAGCACGACGGGGTCGGCGAGGCCGTTCGAGTGGTTGCACACGAGGATCGTCGGACGGTCCTGCGGGACGTGCTGGCGACCGGTCACATCCACCTGACGCATGAAGACGCGCACCACGACACGGCAGAGCCAGATGAGCGAGCGGGCGCGCCCGTTCGTCCGTCCACCCTCGAGTCCCTCGGTCGTCGCCCGGCGCCCCCGCACGACCGGGACGGTACCGGACGAGGCGGGCCCACGCCCCCGGTGGGGAGCGCGTTCCCGAGGCCCGGGGTCAGGGGCGCCGCACGGTGACGACCGCCTCGGCGACGACCCGGTCGGCCGCCCCCGCATCGCGCAGGGTCACGGCGACCACCGCGCCGTCCGGGCGCGACCCGAGCACCCGGGCCCGTCCGACGACCGGGCCGGTGCGAGCCGGTCGGAGGTAGTGCAGGGCCGTGTCGCCGGAGTGCCACCGGCCTCCGAGGTCGCGGCGAGCGGCGTGCTCGGCGGTCGCCGCGACGAGCACGGCCGTCGCCCCGCCGTGGAGGATCCCCCAGGGGTTCCGCAGGTGCTCGGCGAGGTCGAGGCGCACCTCGCCCGGGGTCGGATCGTCGGCGGTGAGCCGGAAGAACTCGGCGAGCGGGGGCGGACCGCCGGGGGCCGGTTCGATCGCCCGCATGCGGAACGGTCGGAGGTGGTCCGGGGGTCCGCCGTCGGGGGCGAGCAGCGACGCGGTGAGGACGCCGTCGGCGACGAGCGCGCCGCCCGCACCGTCGTCGGTCGCCCGGACCCGGGTGACGGCTGCGGTCCGACCCACGCGCAGCACCTCGGCCTCGAGGCCGATCGGCCCGACGACCTCGGTGCGCAGGCGCGAGATGAGCAGGTCGGTTGAGACGATCCAGCGGGGGAGGGACGCGAGGCCGCTCGTGATCCCCGCGACGATGTCGGCGAGCGCCGTGATGATCCCGGAGTGCAGGACGCCCGCGTCGTCCCGCACGGCGTCGGGCGCCGGGGCGTTCCCGACGATCCGGATCGGTCCGCCCGGCCCGGTGACCTCGGTGAGGTCGATGCCGACGTGGCGCGCGACCTCGCGTCCGGCATCCGGGTCGTGGAACGCCGGGCTCACGGGTGCGTCCCCGGGTCGGGCGGTCGGACCACGACCGCGCGGGCGACCGTCATGAGGCGGTCGTCGTTCCCGAGGTCGCGCACCTCGACCGCGACCTGCGCCCACCCGGGGCCCGTGCGCAGGACGCGCGGGACGGCGCGGATCGGACCGTGGCGCCCGAGCGTGAGGTAGTTGACCGCGAGGTCGACGCAGGCCGCGGCTCCGGTGGTGGTGGGCTCGATCGCTCCGGTGGCCGCCCGCGCGACGAGCGTCGCCACGACCCCGCCCTGCATCGCGCCGAGTGTGTTCACGACGAACGGCGTCATCGGCGCGGCGGCCCCGGTGGCGTCGGCGGTGATGCCGATCGCCGCCGCGAGCGGGGGGAACGGGACGTCGTCGAGCGGGGTGAACGCGTGCCGGGTCGGCTCGTCGAGCGTGGGCATCACGGGGTTGGTGTCACGGCGGGGCAGGACGGCGAACGACATCGTCGCAGTGCCGACGGGGCGGGAGTCGTCGGCGAGGAGGTCGACGGCGAGGACCACGGTGGTCCGCCCGCGCCGCACGACCCGTCCGGCGGCCGTGACCGTCGACGCGTGGACCGGTCCGAGGAGGTGGAGGGTGAGGTCGGCCGTGGCGATCCAGTCCGGCCGGGCCGCGAGCGCGGCGAGGCCGCCGCCGGTGGCGTCGACGAGGGTCGCGAGCGCGCCGGTCTCGACCTCACCCGTCGGACCGAGGAGGTGCGGCCCGACCGTCATCCGGGCGGTGCTCGTGAGGTCGGGCCGGTGCTCGACCTCGTAGGCGAGGGCACGCAGCACGTGGCGCGGCGGCGGGTAGGTGACGCCGATGGTGGCGCCCGGTTCCGACATCGCGGTCAGTCGGCGACGAGTGCGGCGGCGACGTCCGGGACGTACCGCTGCGTCGACGCGTCCGGCCGCACGTAGCCACCGTCCGCCTGGCGCGCCGGGAGCTCGACCTCCGGCTCGAACGTGTCGTGGTACGGGACCGCGGCGAGCAGGTGGCTGATGCAGTTGATGCGGGCGCGGCGCTTGTCGTCGGCCTCCACGACCCACCACGGGCTGTCCGGCGTGTCGGTGTGCACGAACATGGCGTCCTTGGCGCGCGAGTAGTCGACCCAGTGCGCCCGCGACGCGAGATCGACGGGGCTGAGCTTCCAGCGCTTCAGCGGATCCGAGATGCGGGCCTCGAAGCGGCGCTCCTGCTCCTCGTCGCTCACCGAGAACCAGTACTTGATGAGGATGATGCCGTCCTCGATGAGCATGTGCTCGAACAGCGGCGTCTGGCGCAGGAACCGGTGGTACTGCTCCGGCGTGCAGAAGCCGAACACCTGCTCGACCCCGGCGCGGTTGTACCAGGACCGGTCGAAGAGGACGATCTCGCCGCCGGCCGGGAGGTGCTCGACGTAGCGCTGGAAGTACCACTCGGTCTGCTGGCGTTCCGTCGGCTTCGGCAGGGCGGCGACCCGGACCACGCGGGGATTGAGGTGCTCGGTGATGCGCGAGATGGTGCCGCCCTTGCCTGCGGCGTCCCGGCCCTCGAACACGACCGCGACGCGGGCGCCCGTCGCCCGCACCCACTCCTGCATCTTCACGAGTTCGGTCTGGAGCCGGTAGAGCTCGGCCTCGTAGACCTTGCGGCCCAGTTTCCCGTTCGCCATGGGCCACACGGTAGTGGGTGATCCGCACGCGGGATCCGGGGCCCCGCGCCGCGCGCGGTCCCTCGATCCTGCGGTCCCGATGCGCCCGCCCCGTGCGCCCGACGCGTGGTTCTGGGGCCGCCGGGGGCGTGGGACGATGACCGGCGTGCTCGACGCTCCGCTCACGGGACGACTGCTCGTCGCCTCGCCCGACCTCCTCGACCCGAACTTCCGGCGGACGGTCGTGCTCGTCGTGGAGCACTCGGCGGCCGGTGCGCTCGGCGTGGTGCTCGACCGTCCGATCACCGACCTCGACGTGCGGGACGTGCTGCCCGAGTGGCACGCGTTCGTCGTCGATCCGTCGGTGCTCTTCGACGGCGGACCCGTGCAGCAGGACGGCGCGATCGGGATCGGCCGGCTGCAGCATCCGTGCGTCGAGCCCGCGCCCTGGGGTGTGCCGATCGATCACCACCTCGTGCGGGTCGACCTCTCGGCCTCCGCCGACGCAGTGCACGGCTCCCTCGCGGGGCTGCGCGTCTACGCCGGGTACGCCGGGTGGTCGGCGGGCCAACTCGACGCGGAGATCGCACGCGGCGACTGGTTCGTGATCGAGGCCGAACCGGGCGACCCGTGGCGCGACGTGTGCGCCGACCTCTGGCGCGAGGTCCTCGAGCGTCAGGGCGGGCGCCTCGCCGTCTTCGCCCGGTTCCCGGACGACCCCTCGGCGAACTGAGTCCGCGGGCGGGCCCCGCCGACCGCGTGCGGTCCGGCGCCCGTGCGGTCGGTACGGTGCCGGGAGGGTCCGGTCGTGGGGCGAGTCCTCGCACGCCACGGCGGCCCGATCCCGGAGGCGGCGGTCGCCCCTCCGGACGGGACGGCGAGAGGACGGGTGCGATGTTCTTCGGCAACCGGAGCGACAAGGTGCGGATGCCCGAGCCGGGGACGGCGCTCCCCGGGCGCACCGAGCCGATGCCGGTGCGCGGCGTCCACCACGTGAACGGGCACGAGCTCACGCCGCCGTACCCGGAGGGCACCGGGACGGCGCTGTTCGGGCTCGGGTGCTTCTGGGGTGCGGAGCGACGGTTCTGGCAGACGCCCGGGGTGTGGGTCACCGCCGTCGGGTACGCCGCGGGGGAGACCCCGAACCCGACCTACGAGGAGGTGTGCTCGGGCCGGACCGGGCACAACGAGGTGGTCCTCGTGGTCTTCGACCCCGCGCTGGTCACCTACGACGAACTGCTCACCGTGTTCTGGGAGTCCCACGACCCGACGCAGGGCATGCGCCAGGGCAACGACGTCGGCACGCAGTACCGCTCGGGGATCTACACGTCGTCCCCGGCCCAGGCGGCCGCGGCGGCGGCGTCCCGGGATCGTTACCAGGCCGCGTTGACGCGGGCCGGTCACGGTCCGATCACGACCGAGATCCTCGAGGCGCCGACCTTCTACTTCGCCGAGGGCTACCACCAGCAGTATCTCTCGAAGAACCCGGGCGGGTACTGCGGCATCGGGGGGACCGGGGTCGCGTGCCCCGTGGGTCTCGACGGCGTCGACGGCTGATCGGCCGGCGCCCTCAGGTGGAGGGCGCCCTGCGCCCAAGTCACTTCCCGCAGGTCGGCGCGATGGTTGCGATGAGTTGCACGTATGCGTTGCGGCCCGTCGCGTTGAGGTGGATGCCGTCCTGGTAGAACCAGTCGCCGTGCGCGAGGCCCTCGCCGTGCCAGTCGATGAGCGTGGCGTTCGGGAACTGCGGGGTGTGGACCGCGAGGACGTTGTTGTTCGCGGCCTCCCAGCGCCGGGGCACCTTGAGGTTGAGCACGACGACGCATCGGACGTCGGCGAGGCCCTGCATCATCTGCACGAACCGGTTCGCATCGATGGTGCCGTTCGAGCCGGTGTGGATGATCGTGACGTCGCGGCCGAAGCCCGCCGTGTGCAGTTGCCCGACGACGTCGGCGACCGTGCCGAACTGTCGGCTCACGGCGGCGTTGACGTTGAGGCCGGGGTACACCTGCGCGAGCGTCTGGGCGGCGCCGAGCATCACCGAGTCGCCCACCGCCATGACGTTCGCGCCGGCCGGGGGCGGCGGCGGTGGGGCGGGCACGCCCGTCGCACCGGAGGCGCCGCTCGTGCCGGTCGCGCCCGAGCCGCCGGGCACGCCGGTCCCGCCGAGGACCCCGCTGATGGCGCCGACCCGGAGCTCCTTCGGCGCCCGGGGCGGCTGCGCCCCGGCGAACCCGACCCCGACGACCGTGACGACCACGAGGGACACGGCGCCGATGGCCGTGACGCGCTGGACGAGCGCGGCCCGCGCCTCGCCGCTGCCGTCACGGACCGCACGCCAGGCCCGCGAGAGCGCGCCCTGCCGGATCGGCGTCTCGACGTACCGGTAGGAGAGCTCCGCACAGATCACGGTGAGGGTGAGGCGCAACGCGAGCAGCGGGTAGCCGTCGAACCCCACGTCGAGACCGGGTCGCGTGACCTGGTAGATCGGCCAGTGCCAGAGGTAGAGCGAGTACGACCGCAGGCCGATCCAGACGAGGGGCTTCCAGCCGAGCAGCCGGCGGAGGTCGGCGCCCGGGTGGACGACCACCGCGATGACGAGCAGGGTCGCGAGGTCCAACCAGAGGAAGCCGCCGCGGTACACCCACGCCGCGGTGTCGGGGACGCGGAACAGGTACCACGCGACGAAGGCGAGACCGGCCGCACCGATGGCGTTGAGCACCAGGCGCCCGGCGAGGTGGACCGCGCGGGTGAGGCGCCATGGTGGCCAGAGGATCGCGAGGGCCGAGCCGAGCAGCAGGCCCGCAGCGCGAGTATCGGTGCCGTAGTACACGCGGGTGGGGTCGTCGATGCCCGGGAACAGCACCCACATGAGGATCGTGGACGCGAGCGCCGCGCCGACGAGGACGCCGACGAGCCGCATCGGTCGCCGCCCGAACGCCTTGAGCAGGACCCAGAACATGAGCGGCCACAGCAGGTAGAACTGCTCCTCGACCGCGAGCGACCAGAGGTGCTGGAGGAGTGGGGGTCGACCGGTCTGCTCGAAGTACGAACGGCCCGCGAAGATCTGCCACCAGTTCTGCACGTACCCGATCGCCGCGAGCGTGTCGCCCCGCAGGGTGTGCAGGTCGTCGGGGAGGAACACCACCGCGTACAGGCCGACGACGGCGAGCATGAGGAACAGCGCCGGCAGCAAGCGGCGGGCCCGCCGGATGTAGAAGTCGCCCATGCGCAGGCGTTCGGTGTTGCGCCACTCGGCGAGCAGGAGCGCGGTGATCAGGTAGCCCGAGATGACGAAGAACACCTCGACACCGAAGAACCCTCCCGGCACCCATGCGATGTCGGAGTGGTAGAGCAGGACCGAGGTGACGGCGATCGCGCGCAGGCCGTCGATGCCCGGCTCGTAGGGAACCTTGAGGGTGCGACGACCCCGCCGGGCCGCGGGCGCAGTGGCGGTGGCGGTGGGCCGGGGGTCCTCGGACATGGACCGTCATTCTCACCCCTCGAGGGCGCTGAGTGGTGGCAGGTGGGCGCGGATCGCGCGTGGGGCATGATCCGTGCCCCGGCCGCGCCCTGCGACGTCGGGTGGCCGACCCGGGAGGCACCGATGACTGGACCGAACTCGACGACCGGCCTCGTGACGGTCGACCGGCCGCAGCGCCGGACGGCGGTGGTCACGCTGAACCGTCCGGAGCGGCTCAACGCGATGTCCATCGACCTCGTCGTCGAACTCGACGCGGCGCTCAACTCGATCGCCGAGGACAACGAGGTCGCGGTCGTGATCCTCACCGGCTCCGGCCGGGGCTTCTGCTCGGGGCTGGATCTCAAGGACTACGGGATCATCCCGAACATCGACGGCCTGTCGGTGGGCCGGATCGCCCAGCGGTCGATGCGGTACTACTCGCGGCTCATCCTCACCATGCGCCGGATGCCCCAGCCGATCATCTGTGCGGTCAACGGACCGGCGTACGGCGGCGGCATGTGCCTCACGCTCGCGGCCGAGATCCGGATCGCGGCCCGGTCGGCGGAGTTCAACGCGACCGGGATCGTGAATGGGGTGACGAGCACGGAGATGGCGGCGTCGTGGCTGCTGCCCCGCCTCATCGGCGCCGCGCACTCCAACGACCTCCTCCTCACCGGGCGTCGGGTCGACGCGGACGAGGCGCTTCGCATGGGACTCGTGTCCCGGGTGCTCCCCGAGGAGGACCTGATGCCGGTCGCGCTCGAGATGGCGGCCCG
>JBJTOY010000032.1:0-28637 GCA_046074845.1 Actinomycetes bacterium
GATCCGCAGCCGACGGCAGCGAACACCAAGAAGATCAACGCGACGGCAAACGAACTCCGTACCTGCTCCACGATGCCCCCTGCCGGCGTAAATGGTATCTGTGCGTCCTAATCTATGGACCAGACCACCGGCGGGACCTCGCCGCGTCCCCGGCAAGCAGCACGCCCCCCGGGTACCGTTCCGGGCATGGAGGCCAACGGATACACGATCGGACCTAACGCCGACCTCTGCTTCGCCGACCTCACCGGGGCCGACCTCACCGGAGCCAACCTCACCGGAGCCAACCTCTTCAAGGCCAACCTCATCGACACCGATCTCACCGGGGCCAACCTCACCGGGGCCAACCTCACCGAGGCCAACCTCAGGTGGGCCCACCTCATCAGGGCCACCCTCATCGACACCGATCTCACCGGGGCCCAACTCACCAAGGCCAAACTCATCAAGGCCACCATCACCAAGGCCAACCTCAACAGGGCCACCCTCATCGACACCGATCTCCGCGGAGCCAACCTCACCGGAGCCAACCTCTTCAAGGCCAACCTCATCGACACCGATCTCACCGGGGCCAACCTCAGCGGGGCCGACCTCAGCGGGGCCGACCTCACCGGGGCCGACCTCACCGAGGCCAACCTCAACGGGGCCGACCTCGCCCGGGCCACCCTCAGGTGGGCCATCCTCAGGGCGGCCGATCTCACCGGGGCCAACCTCAGGTGGGCCTACCTCGGCGGGGCTAACGTCACCAGGGCCAACCTCACCAGGGCCAACCTCGATGACGCAATCCGTCTCGAGGACGCGCGCGGTCTCGACACGGTGATCGGTCTCGAGCGGTAGCACCCTCACGCCGACCACCCGCAACGTTCGCTCGAGGTCCCGGTCGGCTCACCCCGGTCGAGACCTCGCCGCGTTCGAGCTCGCGTTTTGGCCCAATTCTGGCCCAGGCTTTTGGGAAACGTCGGGGAGTCTCGGCGGGCGGGTAACGCTGACCCCCAGTAACTACGGGGGTTCGCGGTCGCAGGGTTGCCCGACGTTTCCCAGTAACGACGCGGGCGGTTCCCGCCGGCGTATCGACCTACTCGCCGTCGCACCCGCTCCCCGAGCGCGCGCACCTCCGCCGTGACGCGGGTCCGGCTCTCCCTCACGCTCAGCCGAGGACGATGTCGCGGAGGTGATCGGGGCCGATGCGGCCGGTCCACTCCGCGGTCGAGACGCGCAGCAACGGGTCGACGACACGCCGCGGGATGTGGCACCTGAATGGAGTTTCGACCTCCCATTCCCCGCACATCCAGTAGGACTCCGAGCCGGTGGGATGGATGGCGAGCTCGAGGATCGGCTCGTCCACCCCGACGACCGCGATCGTCGCGGTCACAAGATCGGTGTCGGTACCGACGAGCGGCTCGCGCGCCACGTTCGACACCGTCAGCGTGAAGCGACCGGAGCCGATCATCTCGACCATCTCGACCGGCGCGCCCGCCGGGGTGACGACGACTGCGGCGGCGGGATGCTGGGAGGACGGTGCGCACGAGCGGTAGAGGCGCGCCCCCGTGCGCCGGGCGATCGACCCGGCCTCGGCCCGCGTGCGCGCGTCATCGGCCGAGAGCGGTCGTTCGAGCACCACGGCCCAGGTCGGACCCTCGATCCAGTACGAGGGCTTGAACGGTGCGATCCCATCCCGGACATCACCCGACTGGTCCTCGGCCGAGCAGGACGCGCGATCGGCGATGTGGCTGACCTTCGAGCCGTGGTGGCTGTAGTGGTGGATGACGAGGCGCCCGCCCCCGCACTCGGCCCACTGGTGGACCTCACCGCTGAAGTCCCCGCCCTCCGGCGAGGGTTCGACGCGGAACGATCGGTACGGATCGCACGGCACGCCACGGGATTCGAGGTAGTCCCGGATCTCGGCCCGAGATCCGAGCGCCGGCTGGTCGCGACGCTCGGCACGCGCCTCGACGATGCGGTACTCGTCGGCCACGGCGTCGGGGTACCCGTACTCCGGCCCGAAGCGCACGAGTCCCATCCGGAACAGGATCGCGACGAGGACGAACCCCACCGAACCCGTGACGATGAGCACCGGCCGGAGGCGCCGCCGCCCCTCGAACGATGCGAACCACTGCGCAGTGCGACGGACCACCGGCGACCTCCACCGCCACGATGACCCGGCCATTCACGTGCCGCACAGTGCCGAACGTCCTGAACCGGGACGAGTCAGAGCACCGCCCCGCCGAGCCCGCGCTCGGTGCGCGTCGGCGTCAGGTGCGGCGGACGTTCGTGGCGTCGCGGTAGGCGAGCCACTCGGCGTCGGTCCACGGTTCGTGGAGCGCGTCACGCACGAACGCGGCGGTCATCACCACCTGCTCGAACCAGGGCAACCCGATGCTCAGCGCCTCGGTCAGGTCCATGCCGTCCATGAGGAACGCCGCATCCTCGATGGACAGATCGACGGCCTCCCCCGGCTGCACCGCGAGCAGATCGCGTTCGAGTCGATCCCGTCGGACCCGGTCCACGGGCACGCACTGGTCGTCGACGATGCCGATGATCGTGAGGAGCGCCTGAGCACCCTCGGACGGCAGGACGAGCGGTCGGCGATCCTCGGACTCCACCGGCGCACGGTACCGGACGCCGTGGCTCAGGCCGAGATCGCACTCCGATGCCGCGCCGCCTGGAGGAAGGCATCGATCTGGCCGACCGCACGCTCGAGCTCCGCGACCCGCCGTCGCGACCGCACGAGGCGCTCCCGCGCCACCCGCAACTGTTCGGCGGCGGTCAGCAGCTGCACCTCGAGCAGTTCGACCGGCGTCGTGTCCTCGGCCCGCTCCCGCATCACCCTGGCCATCGCTGCGATCGATGCGGCGTCCACCGTCGCCGCAGCGAAGGCCGGCATCGACGGGTGCAGCGGGCGCTGCGTCGCCGCACCGATATCCGAGGGTTCACCGTCGTCGCGTGTCCCGCGTGCTGCGTTCCTCGCCTGTCGCTTCGCACTCCGCATGATCGTCCCCCCTGGTGCCCGGAGGTCACCGCGACCCCGGTGCACCTGCATCTCACACCCGCGACGGGCCGCGCGCACGCGGTTCGCGCGCTGTTCGCAGAATCTCCATCGAATGCCACCGACGGCGCGTAGTTACCGATGCGTACGGCGGTACCGACGACCCGGAGGTCCTCGGAACCGAGCGAAACGCGGGCCCGGTCTCCGACAGGTGGCGGGCTGCTCACGACCTCGGACTCAGGTCGCGGTGCCGGCGCGCCGATACCGGCTCCATGCAACGGACGACCGGACTCCTCGACCTCGCCGCGCGAGCCGTGTGCCGCGCCGTCGCATCGTGGCAGGAACTCACCGCGACGCCGGTCGTGGCGGGTCCTCCCACCCCGACCGATCGGCGTCGGTCCGCCGAGGCCGGGCGCCGGGCCGCCTGAACGGGCCCGTCTGGGCCGAAGGGCACGGGAACCGCGCTCAAGTCCCCGCCGTTGGATGCCGACAGAGGCCTCACCTGGGGCGGAGGGCCCACGGTGGACGGGGAGGGAACCATGCACATGATCACCCGCAACGAGGGCGACGGCGTCGTCATCACGATGGCCGACGGCACCGAGGTACGCATCACCGTGCTCGACGGCACGAACGTGTGTCTCGGGATCGATGCGCCGCGAGCGACGCGGGTCGAGCGCACCGAGGTCCGGGCGAGCCGCCTGCGTCACCCGTCCCAGCCGCACCTGCGAGCGCTCTGACCCCGCGGGTCAGCGCCCCGCCCGCTCTCCCGGCCCGTCGGTCGCGCTCCGACCCACGCGGTCCCAGAACCATGACGCCACCTGCACCGCACCGGCGGGATCGAAGTGGGTGCCGTCGGTCGGCCGCAGCCGACGACCGTCGACGACCGGACGGCACGGCGGTCCGGCGGGACAGACGAGCGCCGCGAGGTCGACGGTCGACACCGCCCGAGGACGACGCGCCGCGTAACGGGCGAGGAAGTCGCGCAGGCGCAGCATCGCGAGGTCGAGCGAGCGACTGCTCCGCATGACCCGACCCGCGAACTCGCCCTCCGTGGAGGGCGCGGGAAGCGCGAGGAACACGTGGGCGCCGAGCCGGGCCAGCCCGTCGACCCGACGATCGAGACGGCGACCGAGTTCGGCCTCCCAGTCCTTCGAGCCCGCCCGCAGCGTGCGCCCGCGGACCACGAGATCGAACCGCTCCCAGGTGCTGAGCAGGACCACGGCGTCCGGGGCGCCTCCCAGCGCACGCACCCCGGCCCGCAGTGACTCCGCGGCGTACCGATCACAGCGCCGCTGGTACCGGGGGATCCGCATCGACTCACTCACCACGCGTCCGGATACCACCCCGCAGCCGATCACGCTGCCGTCGACGACCCGCACGGGCCCGGGCCGGGTGGCCTCGAAGCCGACCCGCAGGCTGCAGGCCACCGAGTCGCCGAGCACGAGCACGCGCCGCGGCAGGCGGGTCCGGTGCCGGACGGTCACTGCGGATGCCGCGTTCGCCGCCGCCGCCCGTTCGGCGGGCGAGGGCTCGGGGCAGGGCATCGCGAACGACATCCGGCCACCGCCCCCGAGGTAGTTCGGCCGGACGGCCGACCCCGCGGTGCCGAGCACCACGGCGAGAGCGGTCGCGCCCACCACCGCCGGCACGGCGAGGCCGGCCCGCCATCCACCGAACGCACCGCTCCGGACCGGCATCTCGAGCAGGTGGTACGACAGGGTCGCCGCGACGAGCGTCACCGCGAGGCGGAGTCCGGCGAGCGCCGGACCGTCGAGGTGGGTGTTGGCAGGTGTGAGCCACACGATGATCGGCCAGTGCCACAGGTAGACGCCGTAGGAGATGCGCCCGAGCGCCCGGGCCGGCGCGACCCCCAGCACCCGGACGAGCGGTCCGGACTCCTGGGCCGCGGCCCAGACCACCGCGGCGACCGCAACGGCGAACACGACCGAACCGCCCCGGTAGAACCACGCGCTGCGGTCCGAGACCGTGGCGTAGGCGACGAGCACGCCGACGAGCGAGAGCGCGCCGACGAATTGCAGGACGCCGGCGGTGAGCCGCCCACGCGGTCTCCAGTGGACGACCACCACCGCGAGGAGGCACCCGATGAGGATCGTGTGCATGCGGGCGTCGGTTCCGTAGTACGCCCGGGACGGATCGGTGCCGTCGTAGAGCCGGGCCATCGCCCAGATCGAGACGCCGGCGCCCACCGCCGCGATCCCGCCGACGATGAGGCGCGTGCGCGCCGCGCTCCGGCCGACGGCTGCGGCGGCGAGCACGACGAGCGGCCAGACCAGGTAGAACTGCTCCTCGATGGCCAGCGACCACAGGTGCCGCAACGGCGAGGGCGTGCTGAACAGGTCGAAGTAGGACTGCCCGGAGGCCACGAATCGCCAGTTCGCCACGTACAGCAGTCCGGCGAGCGAGTCGCCGCGCAGGGTCGCCCGCTCCATCGCGGGGGCGAAGCACCACGCGTAGGCCGCCACCGCGGCGACGACCCCGAGCAGGGCCGGCAGCAGTCGCCGCAGCCGACGCCCCCAGAACGCCACGAGCGCGATGCGGCGCGACCGCTCGAGTTCGAGGAGCAGCAGGGTCGTGATGAGGAACCCGGAGAGCACGAAGAAGGTGTCGACCCCGAGGAAGCCGCCGCGCAGGCCCCGACCGTCGAGGTGGTAGGCGACGACGGCGCCGACCGCGACCGCCCGCAACCCGTCGAGCGCGGGCCGGTAGGTCAGCCCGCTCCCCTGTTCCGACTCTCCAGCCACGTTCGCCACGTCCCCCCGGACCGATGCGGGGTCAGACTGTAGGACCGCCGAGGGCCCGGGCGAAAGGCGCCGATCGCGCTCGACTCAGACGCGTTGCTGGCGTTCGGTGACGTCCACGACGTCATGACGGGCATTGCTCAGCAACCACACGGCGCCGATGAGCAGGCCACCCCAGCCGGTGAGCGTGAGGGCGACCGCCCAGCCGATCCACCGCCGTTTGTGGTGCCCGGAGATGCGGTAGGCCCGGCGCGGGTACCGCCACATGTCCGCAACGACGAGCAACCCGGCCGGAACGCCGAGTACGTAGCCGAAGATGATGGTCGTCCTCACGAGTCCGAGTCCCGTCCGCGGCGACCGACGGCGCGACCAGGGGCCGCTCCGGGCAGTCAGTCGCCCAGTGCGATCGTCTCTCCGTCGGAGGTTCCGGCCGACGACGTCCGGGTCCGAGTGCGCCGTGCCACGGCGCCGCAGACCTCCGCACCGGAGAACAGCACCGCGCTCGAGAGCACGCACGGGCCGAACGCCATCAGGAAGATCATCCAGTTGAAGGCCCGTTCCTGGTTCTCGACGAGCTTGCCGGGCTGGAGGGTCATGTTCGTGCCCACCCAGGCCGTATCGACGTCGACGTACGTCGTGTACTTGAACGCTCCGACGTACACGCCGAGGAACACGCTGACCATCAGGCCGACACCGACCATGACGATCGCAGCGATGCGAAGGCGCTTCTGCGCTCGGCTCGCACCGGACGAGGACGGGGACGGCATGGCGCGAAGGTTACGCCGTCGTCGCGTGGAACGCGAGGAATGCGAGCTACGGCTGGGCGGCGCCACCGGACCGTCCGTACAGTTCCTCGACATCCTCACGCCGGTACCGGCGATGGCCGCCCGGGGTCACGATCGCGCGCAGGCGACCCTCGGTCGCCCACCGGGCCACGGTGGACACGTGGACCCTGAACAGGGCCGCCACCTCGCCGGGAGTCATGAGGCGCTCGGACCTCGCCGTGGATTCCGTCATGGCCGTCCCCAGGGAGGCGCACCCGTCTGGGCGCGCATCGTGCGTTGCACCGCGGATCGGCACCTGCCCCGGCGATTGGTGCGGCTGCGTTTCATCATGCCCCACCGACGCGCTGGAGCGTGGGATTTCCCTGAAGACGGTTCAGGGGGCCCGGGCGGACCGGACCGGTCACGGTCCTCCGGCGGCGGGCCCCGCTCGGGCCGGTCGCTAACCTCGGGCCCGCCCCGCCCGACGACCACGCCCCCGTGGAGGATCCATGCCGTCCGAAGCTCTCGCCACTGCCGAGCGAGCCCTCCTGGTCGAGCGGCGGCCGCTCACCCGGGTCGAGGCGCTCGCAGTGGCCGGGGAGCCCCTCGAGCTCCTCCCCGACCTCGTGGCCCTCGCCCACCGGGTCCGGCTCGAGTACTGCGGAGACTCCGTCGAACTCGAGAGCCTCATCAACGCGAAGTCGGGTGCCTGCCCCGAGGACTGCGCGTTCTGTTCCCAATCGGTGAAGTTCGACACCGGGGTCGATGTGTACGCGTTCCTCGACCTCGAGGAGGTCCTCGCCGCAGCCCGTGCGACCCGCGCCGCCGGCGCCACGCAGTTCTGCATCGTCGTCGCCGTGCGCGGCCCGTCGGAGCGCCTGCTCGACAAGGTCATCGAAGCGGTCGACGCGGTCCACGCCCAGACCGGCCTCGAGGTCGCCTGCTCCCTCGGACTCCTGACCCCCGCGCAGGCCCGACGCCTCGCCGACGCCGGAGTGCGCCGGTACAACCACAACCTCGAGGCACCACGAGCACGATTCCCCGAACTCTGCACGACCCACACCTACGACGACCGGGTCGAGACGGCGCGGCTCGCGATCGACGCCGGCATGGAGCTGTGTTGCGGCGGCATCCTCGGCATGGGCGAGACGCTCGAGCAGCGGATCGACTTCGCGTTCGAGCTGGCCGAACTCGGGCCGTGCGAGGTTCCGATCAACCTGCTCGACCCCCGACCCGGCACCCCACTCGCAGACCACGAGACGATGTCGGCCCGTGAGGCCCTGCAGGCGATCGCGCTGTTCCGTCTCATCCTGCCCGGCGCGTGGCTGCGGCTGGCGGGCGGGCGCGAGCGGGTGCTCGGCGAACTCCAGGGCATGGGCCTGCTCGCCGGAGCGAACGCGCTGATCGTCGGCAACTACCTCACGACGACGGGCCGGTCGCCGGAGGCCGACCACGCGCTGCTCGAAGCGCTCGGGATGCCGGTGGCCGAGGGCCCGGGCGAGGGGCGCTTCGTCGTCGACGCGACCGGATCCCACGCCCTCCCGGCCAAGCCGGCGCGCACCACGATCCCGGTATCGGCGACCTGAGGCACCACGGCGCCACCGCGGCGCTTCAGCCGAGGTGCGCGGTGTCGTTGAACCCGAGCATGCAGGGTGCGCCCTGCCGCAGGCCGATCCGTGAGATCGACGCGACCTCGACGTACATGCGCCAGGCCATCGTCTCGGGCGCGCCGAGCGCCCAGGTGAGCGCCGCCTTGATCGGCGACACGTGGGTCACCGCGATGACCGGCCCGTCGGCGGTGAGCCACTCGCCCATCGCGTCGCCGACCCGACGGGCGACGTCGCGCAGGCTCTCCCCGTCCGGTGGGCAGAACCCGGCATCGGTCCGCCACCTCCGCCAGGTCTCGATCGGGATGTCGGCGAGCGGTGTGCCGTCCCACGCCCCGTAATCCATCTCCACGATCCGCTCGTCGATCTCCACCTCGAGGTCGAGGCGGGCGGCGATCGCCGCGGCGGTCCGGCGGGTGCGCTCGAGCGGACTCGAGACCACCCGGATCGCGCCGCTCCTGGCCAGCACGTCGCCGAGCCGTTCGGCCTGCTCGACGCCGAGCGCCGTGAGCGGCGGATCGATGCGGCCCACGAGCAGGCCGTCGCGGTTCGCTCCGGTCTGACCGTGGCGCGCGAGCAGGATCACCGGGGCACCGGGTCCGTGAGCCGCCCCGTCCGCAGGAACACCGCACGACAATCAGGATCCGCCAGCCCGCAGCGGGACCAGATCCACCCGCAGCACGCGACACCGATGCCCTCGGCGAGGACCAGGAGGGTGAGCGGGGGCAGGAGTGCCACCGACCCGAACCCGTCGCCGATGAACGGCCACAGGAACACCTCGTCGTGGAGGAACGCCCCGGAGAGGAGCAGACCGGCGAGGAACCCGATGGGGACGCACAGCAGGCGACGTCGCAGCAGACGGGAGCGACCGATCGTCCCCACCATGACCGCCGCGAGCAGTGCGACACCGAGGACGAGGGTGTGGCCGACGGCCATGTGGCCGACCGGAAGATCGATGATGAGCGGCGCGATGGCCCCGAGCGCGATGAGGCGGTGGTCGAGGCCGCTCGAATCGAACACCACGAGCACCGCCACGATCGATGCGCCGACGTACCAGAACAGCACGCGCGTCACCCCGCCGCGTCGAGCGCCGCGTTCACGAGGGCATCGGCGTCGACGTTGAACTCGCGGCGCACGTGCGCGAGCTCGAAGGACTCGAACCGGCCGAGCAGCGCCGAGGCCTCACGGTGCAAGGGCTGCAGCCCGGCGTTGCGAACCCGGTACCGCCCCTCGAGTTGACGGATGAGCAACTCCGAATCGGCGCGGACCAGCACCGTCGTCGGCGTGAACGCGAGCGCGGCCTCGAGCCCGGCGATGAGGGCTCGGTACTCGGCCACGTTGTTCGTCGCCACCCCGATCGTCTCGCTCACCGACGCGAGGACCACGGGCGGTTCGACCGAGACGTCGAGGACGACCGCGCCGATCGCCGCCGGGCCGGGGTTCCCCCGGGAACCCCCGTCGCAGAACACCGCGACCGTCGGGACGTGCCGTGCGCCGGCCTCGTGGATCATGGGACGAGGATCGCGCCGCAGTTGTCGCACCGGGCCTCACCGGAGACGCCGCGGCGGATCGCATCGAGTTCGGTGGCCGGGATCGACAGGCGACACCCCTGGCAGGTGTCACCGACGAGTCGGGCCACGCCGACGCCGTTCGACATCGCCCGGATGCGTTCGTAGCTCGCCAGCAGCGTCTCGGGGATCCCGACCGTGGCGGCGGCGCGTGCTGCCGTCTCGGTGTCGACCTCGGCATCGAGACCGGCCTCCGCCTCGGCGAGTTCCCGGCGGGCCGCCTCGGCCCGCTCCGCCTCGACCGAGCCGGCCGCCTCCACGGTGGCGACCTCCGCGTCGAGCGCCTCCTGGGCCTCCATGAGTTCGAGTTCCCGGTCCTCGAGTTCGCGCTGACGGACCCGCAGGTGCTCGACCTCGGCCTGGAGGGCCTGGAGTTCCTTCACCGCCGTGACCGAACCCGAGTACAGGGTCCGGTCCGCCTCCGCGGCGCGGTCCCGCACCGCCGCCACCTCGTCGTCGAGACGCTTCGCATCGCGCGCCACCTCGTCCCGACGCGCCCGCACCTCGGCGAGCCCGGGGGCGAGGGCTGCGAGTGCAGCCTCGGCGTCCGAGAGGGTGGCCCGGGCCGGCAGGTGCACGCGACGGTGCCGGAGGCGATCGAGCGCGAGGTCGTGCTCCTGGACGATGAGGAGGAGCTCGAGATCCGTCACGCCGTCGAGCCTAACGAAGCCGCCCGATCAGCCCCGGAGGGCGCTCAGCGCGGGCCGGTCGAGCGCGCCAGCGTCGTCGTCGTCGGCGTCGGTGCGGTCGTGGTCGTCACCTCGGGGACCGAGGTCGAGGTCGACGGCGGCGGTTCGCCGCTCGGGCCGCTCGGCCCGCTCGGTCCGCTCGGACCGGTCGCGCCGGTCGCCCCCGAGGTACCGGTCACCGAGGACCACGGCACACCCCGGCCCCGTTCGGTGATCGACGCCGGCTGCGGCCACTTCGTCTCGTCGGGCGGCGTGAACTTGCGGACCGGCTGGCCCCGCAGCGCCGCGGTCATGAACTGCTTCCAGATGAGCGCCGGGTAGGTGCCGCCGAACACCTCACCGAACCGCCCGACGTTCTTCATCGGCGTGTAGGCGGCGGGGTCACCCATCCAGACCGCGGCCACGAGCTGGGGCGTGTACCCGACGAACCAGGCGTTCGTCTTGTCGTCCGTGGTGCCGGTCTTACCCGCCGCCGGACGTCCGATGTCGGCCCGCGTGCCGGTCCCCGACCGGATGACGCCGGTGAGGATGTCGGTCTCGGTGCGGGCCACCTCGACGTCGAGCACCCGACGACCTCGCGGGGTTCCGTCGAAGATCACCTCGCCGTTCCGGTCGAGCACCTTCGTGACGAACACCGGATCGTGGCGGACCCCCTCGGCTGCGAGCGTGCTGTAGACCGTTGCCATCTCGAGCGGGCTCGCCCCGACGGTCCCGAGGGTGATCGAGGGGTAGGCGGGCACCTCCCGGTCGATCCCCATACGACGCGCCATCTCGGCGACCCGCGCCGGGCCGACCGCAGCGATGAGGCGCGCGTACGCGCAGTTCACGGACTCCTGGGTCGCGGTGCGCAACGAGTAGGTGCCGCCGCCGCCCTCGGCGTTGCGGGTGGTCCACGGCTCGTACCCGTCGATCCGCACGGTGCAAGGGGAACCGCCGCTGATCGTGTCGAGGGCCGAGTATCCGTCCTCGAGTGCCGCCGCGAGGGTGATGACCTTGTACGTCGACCCGGGTTGGCGCGCGCCCTGGGTGGCGAGGTTGAACTGCGACCGCTCGAACCCGGGACCTGCGACGAGCGCCTTCACCTCGCCCGTGGTCGGCGCCATCACCGCCATGGCCGCGGTGAACTTCGTCGTGGGCAGCGTGTCGTCGACCGCGGCCTGGGCCTCGTCCTGCAGGCGTTGGTCGTAGGCGGTCGTCACCTTGAGCCCGCCGCGGAAGACGAGGTTGTACCGCTCGCGCCGGGTCGGGGCGAGCCTCGGGTCCTCGAGCAGCCGTCGCTGCACCTCGTCCACGTAGTAGTTCTTCGGCCGCAGGTCGGCGGCCGGCTTCGTGGTCGGGAGCGGGACGGCGTTCGCGTACCGCTCCTCCGCCTCCGTGATGAGTCCCTGCTCCCGCATGCTGCGCAGCACCTGGGCCCGTCGCGCCGCCGCGGCCTCGGGCCGCGAGAACGGGTTGTCACCCTCCGGGTTCCGGATGAGTCCGGCGAGCAGCGCCGACTGGGCCACGTCGAGTCGCGACGGCTGGGTCTGGAAGAACCGTTCGGCGGCCGCCCGCACCCCATAGGAGCCCTGCCCGAAGTACACGGTGTTGAGGTACTCCTCGAGGATGCGGTTCTTGGGCCACTCGGCGTCGAGGCGCAGCGCGAGCGCGGCCTCGCGGACCTTGCGGGCCAGGGTCCGCTGCGGCGACGTGAACAACCGGTTCTTCACGAGTTGCTGGGTGATCGTCGAACCGCCCTGGGACACGCCGCCGGCGTCCACGTTGCGGAAGAACGCGCGGGCGACCGCCTGCACGTCGACCCCGGCGTTGCCGTAGAAGTTGCGATCCTCGGTGTTGAGCACCGCGGCGATGAGGGCCGGCGAGACGTCCGAGAGGCGCACCGAGACCCGGTCCTGGAGCCCGAGTTCGCCGATGGTGCGACCGCGGTTGTCGTAGATGACCGTCCGCTCGCTGAGCGCGGCGAGGTCGTCGCCCACGACACCCTCGTACTTCGCACCGCCAGCGAGCACGCCGACGGCCGGCGGCAGCGCGAGCACGCACACGGCGAGCGCGGTACCCCCGGCGACGAGCGCCGTGAGGATGCGGGGAAGGTTCCGGGACATGGAATCTCAGTCTCCCACTCCGCCCGTGCCTCCACCGGTCACGGAACGGCCCGTTCCGCCCGCACCACCCGCGGGCGTCACCCGGTGCCGTCAGACCCAGATCGCGTCGCCCGGGTCGCCGTCCTCGGCCTCGGGCAACCGGAGCGCCTCCCCCCGCTCGATCCGGCGTGCCGTCCACGCGGCGGCGGCCGCGTCCACCACATCGTCGACCGCGGCCCGCCCGAGTTCGGTGTGCTCGAACGGCGCGAGTTCGATCCCGGCGGCTGCGAGCGCCCGGCGTCGCTCCCCGATCCCGGTCCAGGTCTTCTTCGCGAACCGGGCCGGCCCGCCGAGCAGCACCGCGAAGGAGGTCTCCGGGTGGACCTCCCGGACGTCGAGTCCGCTGCCGTGCCGCCAGGCATCCACCTCCCGGATCTTGGCGCTGAGCGCGTAGGCCTGTGCGCTGACGCCGCGTCCGGTCCGTTGCTTCGAGACCGAGTTCGCAGTGGCGTGATCGGGGGCGTCGATGGCGGCCCGTACGGGCGTGGGGAAGATCGAGGACGCCCGACCGGCACCGAGGAGGGCTCGGGCCGCCACCTCGGACCGGCGGGGCGGGGCGGTCGGGAACCACATCGGGATGTCGATCGCCACGACGGTCCCGGCCGGTGCCAGCGCGTCGAGGCCCTCGATCGAGGGCACGTGACGCACGTCGAGGAGCCCATCGTCGAGGATGACGGCCACCCACCCGTCGGGACACCCGTCGACACCGATCACGGTCATGGGGCCACGATGCCACAGCGCGGCACCGAGGGCCTGCCCGATCCGTCTCAGTCGCCGAGCAGTCCGGCCCGACGCGCCGCCGTCCAGGTCTGGTACCCGCCGTCGAGGTTCCGGGCCTCGATCCCGAGCTCGGTGAGGAGCGAGGCCGCGGTGTGGCCGCGCTGTCCGACCTCGCAGTAGACGAGGACCGGTCCACGGCCGAGTTCGTCGATTCGTTCGCGCAGGCGATCGACCGGGACGTTGGCCGAGCCGGCGATCGAACCGGTCACGTGCTCGGCCTCGCTGCGCACGTCGACGAGGGACCAACCGGCCGCCGTCATACCGCCCACCTCGACCGGCTGTGCGGTCGCACAGACCCCACTGATCAGGTTCTCGGCCATGTACCCGAGGAGGTTCACGGGGTCCTTCGCCGACGAGAAGGGGGGCGCGTACGCGAGCTCGAGGTCGGCGAGCCGGGCGGCCGTGATGCCACCGCTCATCGCGGTCGCGATGACGTCGATGCGCTTGTCGACCCCGTTGCGCCCCACGCCCTGCGCGCCGAGGATCGTGCCGTCGCGAGGGTCGAAGATCAGCTTGAGCGACATGCGGGTCGCGCCCGGGTAGTAGGTGGCGTGGTCGTACGGGTGGGAGTGGACCACGGCGAACTCCCGACCGGCAGCCCGGAGTCGACGTTCGCTCCAGCCCACGGTGGCCGCGACGACGTCGAACACCTTGACGATCGCCGTCCCGAGGGATGCCACCGGCCGAACGGGGCGCCCTGCGATGTGGTCGGCGACCCGCCGACCGTGGCGGTTCGCCACGTTGGCGAGCGCGATGAGCGAGGTCGCGCGGGAGATGGCGTCCGACTTCTCCGCCGCATCGCCGACCGCGTAGATGTGGGGATCGCTCGTGCGGTTCACCTCGTCGACGCGGATCCCCCCGCTGTCCCCGATCTCGAGACCGGCCGTCGCGGCCAATCGGGAGTCCGGACGCACGCCGATCGCCCCCACGACGAGATCCGCATCGAGGACCCGGCCATCGGCCAGGGTCACCGTCCGCTCCGCGATGGAGGCGACGCTCGCGCCCGTCTCGACGTGCACGCCGTGTGCCGTGAGTTCGTCGGCGACGAGGACCGCCAGTTCCGGATCCAGCGGGGGCAGCACCTGGGGGGTCGCCTCAACCACCGTGACGTCGAGGCCCTGGCCGATGAGGTTCTCGGCCATCTCGAGGCCGATGAATCCGGCACCGATCACGACCGCCGTGCGCGGCGCGACCTCGACGTCGGAGTGGAGCCGGGCCGCGTCCTCCACCGTCCTGAGGGTCCGTGCCCGCTCGTAGCCCGGGATGGGCGGACGCACGGGGCTCGCACCCATGCTGAGCACCAGCCGGTCGTAGGGCACCTCATCGATCGTGCCATCGATCGTTGATCGGACGACGACCCGGTGCGCGTCCCGGTCGATCTCGATGACCTCGAGGTGCACGCGCACGTCGAGCCGGAACCGTTCGAAGAGTTGCTCCGGGGTCTGGAGGGTGAGGTCCTCCTCCTCCTCGATGACCCCGCCCACGAAGTACGGCAGCCCGCAGTTCGCGAACGAAACGTGTCCGGACCGCTCGATGACCGTGATGCCGACCTCGGCGTCGAGCCGCCGGAGACGGGTCGCGGTCGACATCCCCCCGGCGACGCCCCCGATGATGACGACGCGACCCACGGCGTCCGAACCGGTCACCACGCGCCCCGTGGGGCGCCCGGGACATCGGACGCAGGGCTGGACGGGAACCGACGGGAGTACCGCACGTCCGCGAGGCTACCGACGTCGGGCCGCCCGCCGGGCCGAGCGCGTCGAGCCCGGCGATCGTCGGGACGTGGTGCACGTCGACCTCGCCATGGGCGAGCACGACCGCCACCCATCCGTCCGGGGCGGGCGTGGGCGCTGAGGGACTCGAACCCCCGACCACTGCGTTGTAAGCGCAGCGCTCTGACCAACTGAGCTAAGCGCCCGGGGTCGCACACCGTAGACGCCGCCGACCCGGCGACGCCCACGGCCTCAGCAGGCTGCGGCTCGGCGCGCCCGGTGGGTCGTGAACCGCCGGACGAACTCCTCCTGCTGCGCGTCGGTCCAACCTGCGGCGCGACCCCCGGGTCGGGCGAGGCTCCGCTCGCCGTGCGCGAGGACCGTCGCCGGCACCGGGTCCGTGAAGCCGAGCGCCCGGAGCCCATCGAGTCGCACGTGGAACGGGACGAGGGCGGCCTCGGCCATCGACGGCACATCCCCCGCGAGCCACTCGCGATCCCCGAGCACCTCCGCGATCCCGACGCACGCGGTCGCGAGCGCGGCCGACGCGGCGGCGATCCGATCCGGATCGGTGCCGTAGTAGACGCCCACCATCGGGCCGAACACCGTGCGATCGACCTGGCGCGCCAGATCCGAGTGCTCCCGCGACCACGGGCCCCGTGCCCGGTACAGACGGTCGAGGATCGGGAGCGAGTCGGCGAGGTACCGCCCACCCTCCCGGATCATCGGGATCTCGTGGCGCGGGCTGTGGTCGAGGAACTCCTGCGGGACGACGTAGCCCTTCGGGCGGGCGGCCGTCGGCGGCACATCGACGACCTCGTGGGCGAGCCCGAGTTCGGCGAGCGCGAACTCGACCCGCACCGAGTACGGGCAGAGCCAGTGGCCGAAGAGTGCGATCGGCTCGACGAGCGGTTCGGCCGCTGCGAGGTCGGTCACGCGAACAGGGCCTCGCAGCCGGTGCCACCGAGCACGCCGTCGACCCAACGGCGGTCGGCGTCGGTGAGGGCGGCGCGGGCCTCGCGGATCCACCGGATCGTCTTGCCCTGGTACGGGAACGCACCTTGGCGGTACTCACGGCCGAGGATCTCGCAGACCACCTCGGGCGCCTCGGCCGCGAGCGCGGCCTCGTTGGCCAGCATGAACGGCGTGTAGGTCGCGCCGATCTCAGCGAGCAGGGGCGCGAGCGTGGTCGATGGGACCGCCGAACGGTCGGGCCATCCGGCGTCACCGTCGACCGGCCACCACGAGAGGTCATCCATCCGGTTCACCCACGAGTAGACCCGCGGCCCGTGCTCGAAGCAGAGCGCGGTCGAGGTCGGCTCGATGATGACGAGTTGGCTCAACTGTCCGTACAGACCGAAGTCCCCACTCCCGGGCCGGTCCCCGAGCACGAAGTCCTGCGCCTCGATGAGCCGGTTCAGGATCCCGAGGAGTCGGACGTAGGAGGACTCGATCACCGGCGCGTTCGCGTCGGTGCTGCCCACGAGGGCGCGTCGACCGACCTGCCGATCGACGACCCAGTCGCCCCACTGAGCGAGCCGGTCGTCGTCCTCGTGGAGCATCGGCCACACCGGCAGGAGACGACGGGCCCGCTCCACCGCCTCGGGCGGCGCCCACCGGTAGTGGTACATCGCCTTGGTCACCCACTCGTCGGCGTAGTCCTCGATGAGCAGGTGCAGGAAGGCGAGCGCCGGGTCGGGCGGGACGAGGGACCGGTCCCGGAACATGGCCTCGAGGCGGGCGATCTGCGGGGTGGAGTCGACCATCACCTCGGTCACGGTCCCGGTCGCGTCGGGGAACCCGAGCACCGGGATGATCGCCACCGGCGGCTTCGGGAGCGCGAACTGCCCCGGCGTGTTCTGGAGCACCCACGTGAACGGGATGTGCCGGTACCGGAGCACCGCCCGCATCTTGAGCGAGTACGGCGAACCGTAGGTGCCGACGAGGGCGAGCGGTGCGGTCATGGGCGGATCCCGGGTCGACGGACGACGAGCGCCGACATTGTGGCACTCGAAGTGCCGATACGCCCGCGGCCGGGACCGCAGCTGGACCGCGGTCGGGCCGGGGCTCGGCGGCGAGGCACCGGGGGGTGTGCCCCGCCTGCGCTTCCGTCGCCCCGACCCGCCATCACCGCGGCGGGTGGGTGGTGCTGGTGGCCTCAGGCCGTGCGCGCCTCGAGCACGTCCTGGGGCCGGATCTCCGGGGAGAGGAACTGGGCCGGCGCGACCTTCGGCGGCCGACCGCGGTTCCGCTTCTGGGCGAGGACCTTGCCGTTGGCGAACAGCTCCCCACCCCAGACGCCCCACGGTTCGCGACGCCGCATCGCCGCCGCGAGGCAGGGCTCTCGGACCGGACAGTCCTGGCAGAACTGGCGGGCCCGGGCGATGTCGTCGAGCTGCTCCGAGAAGAACAGCTGCACGGCCTCCGGGCTCCCCGAGGCGCACTTCGCCTCAGCGCGCCAGGCCTCCGGCTCGAGGATCTGGGGGTTCGTGAGTGCCTGCATGGTGTCGCTCCTGGTTCGTGGGTTCGGGTGGTGCGAGGGGACCGGGACCAACGCGAGAAGGCCGCCGGGGATTCCCCGACGGCCTTGGGAGTTCGGTGTGGTCACTCGCCGGTCAGGCGGGCACCGAGGGCCGTCGGGGTGGGGTCGGCTTCGAGCCGAAGTTCGCCGGAATGGCGTAGGACTTCGACCACGCGCCGGCCGCGTGCGTCGCACCGGCGAGGGTCGCCGTGCAGGCGCGTGCGGTCACGGCGTGGGCCGTGCGCTCGACGTGCTGCAGGGCGTTCATCTCGCGGGCTTCCCTCTGACGGTGGTGCGGGGGCGCCGGGAGCTCCGGACGCCGGACGACAGGAAACCAGAGTACCGGACCCCCGTGCAAGCGAATTACCGCCCGGGTCGCCGCACCCCGGGTCCCCGGCGGGGTTCCCGCCCCGGCCCCGCCCCGATCAGCGGGCCGAACGGGCCTCGCCGATGGTCGCCCGCAGCGGCCCGTGGACCTGCGGCGCCGCAGCCACGATGTCGCCCGATGCCAGCCAGGCCGCCGGGTCACCGAACCAGTCGGTGACGGTGCCCCCGGCCTCCCGCACGACGAGCGCGCCGGCGGCGACGTCCCAGGACCCGAGGCCGAGTTCGAAGTACCCGTCGAACACCCCGGCCGCGGTCCAGCACAGGTCGAGGCTCGCCGCGCCGCACCGCCGGAGATCCTCGGCCGCCGCGTGCACCCGACCGAACGCGGCGAGGTAGGTCTCCGAGAGGTCCTTGCGCCGGAACGGGAACCCGGTGGCGATGATCCCGCGGTCGAAGGACCGATCGCTCACGGCGAGCGGCACGCCGTTGCGGGTCGCCCCGGCACCGAGCGCGGCCGAGTAGGTCTGGTGGAGCATCGGCGCGTGGACCACGCCCGCCACCGGGCTACCCTCGGCGACGAGGCCGACCGAGCAGCCGACCGCCGGGTGGCCGTGCACGAAGTTCGCCGTGCCGTCGAGCGGGTCCACGAGCCAGTGGAGCGCCGCATCGCGGTCGCCGCCCTCCTCCTCGCCATGCACCGGGATCCCGGGGGCGAGGTCGGCGAGCACACGGCGCACGGTCTGCTCGCTCTCCATGTCGGCGTCGGTGACCCAGTCGCCGCGGGACTTCTCCCGAACGTTCGGCGGCGTCTCGAACGACTCGAGGATCACCTCACCACCGGCACGCGCTGCGGCCTCGGCCGCCGCACGCAGCGCGGGGAGGTCGAGACCGCTCACGACGCCGCCCGCAGCAGCGTGGCGTGGAGTGCTGCGGTCCCGGCCGCGAGCACCTGTCGGCGCGCCGTGCCGTCGGCGGTGTCGAGGGCGCGTCCGCCGGCGTCGGCGACCACCGCTCCGGCCTCGGTGCACATGAGCACCCCACCGAGGTAGTCCCAGGGCGCGTGCCAGGACGACACGTCGAGGAAGCCATCGATCGCGCCCGCGGCGACGTCGCAGAGCGCGAGCGCCGCGCTCCCGAGGACCCGGAACTGCTTCCATGGGAGGATGAGTCCGGGCAGTCCGGAGAGCGCCACCACCGCGTCCTCGACCCGCTCCGTCGACGACGCCCGCATCCGCACGCCGTCGCGGAACGCCCCCTCCCCGCGGACCGCCCGGTGGGCGACGCCGGTGGCCTGGTTCACCACGAGCGCCGCGAGCGGCCCGCCGGCGTCCATGGCGCACAACGATGTGGCCCAGTACGGGAGGTCGCGTGCGGCGTTGCTCGAGCCGTCGACCGGATCCACGACGACCACGATCGGGGACGAGCGGTCGCCGCTCACCCCGGACTCCTCGCTCACCACCGCGACGGGGAGGTCGTGGAGGACGCCGAGCGCGGCGGCGTCGGCGAGCAGGTCGATCGCGTACTGCCCGGGCCGATCGGTGCGGGCCCGGCGGTCCGATCCGTGGACCCCGACGAGCGCCGAGCCCACCGCCGCGGCCGCGGCGTCGAAAGCGTCGAGGAGGGCGTGCGGGTCCATGCGGTGCAGTCTCGCAGACGGGGCCCGGGGCCCGGGCACGCGTCAGTCGGGCAGGACCTCGACGACCTCGGTGTAGGCCGGCATCCCGGACTCGGCGTCCCCGTCGTCGGCCGCGACGAGCACGTTGCCCTCGGGGAAGAACACCTGCACGTTGCCCCGGCGGATCGCGGCGATCCGGACCCGTGCTGCGAGTTCACCGTGCCGGGACCGGACCCGTACGGCCGCGCCGTCGGCGAGGTCGAGTGCCGCCACGTCGTCGGCCGCCATGAGCACGTCGTGGCGCGCCGCCCCGGTGAGCGGGTCGACCTCGCGGAACACCATCGAGTTGAACTGCTTGCCCCGACGGGTCGAGAGCAGGAACGCGCCGGCCGGGGCCTCGAGTCGGCCCGGTTCGAAGACGGTGAAGTGGGCCCGGCCGTCCGGGGTCGGGAACCCTCCGTCCGCACCGATGTTCGCGCCACCCCACTGCACCGAGTCCCCGAGACGCTCGAGCGTCTCGATGCCCGCGTAGGCGGGCACGATGCGAGCGATCTCACCACGGATCGCCTGCGCGTCGGCGAGGCCGATGCGATCCGTGAGCGTCGGGTCGACGGCGCAGGCGAGATCGCGGAAGATCGCCCACTCCGCGCGCGCCTCGCCGATGCGGGGTCCGGGCACCTCGGGCGAGAGGACGATGCGCCGCTCGGTCGTCGTCTCGGTGCCACCACCGGGCTGTTCGTACCGGGTACAGACCGGGAGCAGCAGCACCGCCTCCCCCGGCTCCACGAGCATCTGGGAGGTGACGACGATGTCCTGGTGGATGCGCAACGGGACGCGGGCGAGTGCGTGACGCCCGAGTTCCGGGTCCGGGAGCACGTCGAGGAAGTTGCCGCCGCTCGAGTGGAGGACGTCGACCTGACCGCGTTGCGCACCGAGGACCATCGCCTCGGCCCGCAGGCCGGGCGTCGACGAGATGGGGAATCCGTACGCATCGCCGAGCGCCGCGGCACCCTCCGGCGTGATCGCCGCCCCGCCCGGGAGCGTCGTGGAGTACGCGCCCATCTCCGCCCCGCCCTGCACCCCCGAGTGACCCCGGATCGGCATGATCCCGGCCCCCGGGCGGCCGACGTTGCCCCGGGCGAGTGCGAGGTCGACGATCGCCCGCACGTTGTCGACGCCGTGGCGGTGCTGGGTGATCCCCATGGACCAGACGAGGACGGCCGCGTCGGCCGCGGCGTAGATGCCCGCGAACCGGGCCATCTCCTCCCGGGTCGTCCCCGACCATCGTTCGAGGTCCTCGGTGGCGAGGCCCTCGAGCGACCGCAGGAGCGCGTCGAACCCGTGGGTCCGCTCGCGGATGAAGGCCCGATCGAGCGCGCCCCGGGCGAGCAGCTCCTTGAGCACGCCGGCGATGAACGCGGCGTCGCCGCCGGTGTCGACCTGGAAGAACTCGTCCGCGATCCGGGTGCCGAAGGCGGCGCTCTCGAGGTTGCTCGGCACCCAGTACCGATCGAGGCCCGGCTCGCGGTAGGGATTGATGACCACGACCTTCGCGCCGCGACGACGCGCCAGGTACAGGTACTTCATGAACACCGGTTGCGCGTTCGCGACGTTGGAACCGAACAGCACGATGAGGTCGCTGCCGATGACGTCGGTGTAGGAGCACGTCGTCGCGCCGACCCCGATCGCCGCCTTGAGCGCGACGGTCGAGGGTGCGTGGCACACCCGGGCGGCGTTGTCGACGTTGTTGGTGCCGAGTGACCGGATGAACTTCTGCGCCGCGTAGTACACCTCGTTCGTGATGCCCCGGGCGGTGAGGTAGAGCGCGGTCCGTGACGGCGCCTCCCGGATGCGGTCCGCGGCGAGGGTGATCGCCTCGTCCCACGAGATGCGGGTGAACCCGGGCTCCCCGCGGCGGCGCAGCATCGGGTACGGGAGCCGGCCGAGGCGCCGCAGCGCCGCGCCGTCGAGGTCGGCGAGGGTCGAGACGTCGGCGAGCACCTTCGGGTCGAGAGCCCGCGCCGTGTTGAGTTCGAGGAGTTCGAGGCGGGTCGTGCAGAGGTGCACCCCCTCGAGCGTCCAGTCGTGGAAGCCCGCCACCCCGAGGGCACAGCCGTCGCACACACCCTTGCGCAGGATCCGCCATGCGTAGGGCAGATTGCGGCGATGGCGCCAGACGATGCGCGCCATGTCGCCGAAGTGGTGCGGCTTCTGGGCACCGAGGCCGTTCGGCGCCGGACTCACCCAGAGGCTCGGGCGCAGGCCGCGGGGCGATCGGATGCGGGCGGATCCCGGCCAGGCCACTCAGGCCACCTCGGCGATCCGCTCGATGCCGGCATACACGGTGGCCCGGCCCTCCCGGACGAAGCCGACGAGGGTCTGCCCCGTGCGACGGGCGACGTCGACGGCGAGGCTCGTCGGCGCCGAGACCGCCACCACGATCGGGATGCCTGCGACGGCCGCCTTCTGCATCACCTCGAAGGACACCCGCCCGCTCACCGCGAGGATCGGGGCACCCTCCGGATCCAGCGCCGGGTCGAGGATGCGCTCGCCGACGACCTTGTCGATCGCGTTGTGGCGACCGACGTCCTCGCGGGCGACCACCACCGAGCCGTCCGCTCGGCAGAGCGCGGCGGCGTGGAGCGAACCGGTCTGGTCGAACACCGCCTGCACCTCGCGGAGGCGGTCCGGGAGCGCGGTGAGCACGTCCACCGCGATCACGGGACCGTCCGGCACGGGTGCCGCCGCCACGCTGAGGTCGTCGAGCGCCGTCTTCCCGCACAGCCCGCAGGACGCGGAGGCCACGAAGGTGCGTTCGTGCGCCGGCGGCACGAACGGGGCCCGCGTCGTCACGGTGACGATGTTGTACTGCTGCTCGACCCGGCCCGAGGTGCAGTACGCGACACCCGCGACCCCGCCGGCCCGGTCGAGCAGGCCCTCGGAGGCGAGGAACCCGGTGGCGAGGGCGAAGTCGTGCCCGGGGGTCCGCATCGTGACCGCGACCGCGGCCGGTTCCTGCCCGGGGCCGTGCGCCCGGATCTCCATCGGTTCCTCGGTCGCGAGACGGTCCGGCACCGTCCGGCGAGTGCCGTCCGCGAGCACCGTGACCTGCGCGGGCTGCACCGCGCGCCGCACCGTCACCACCGCAGGGTGCCTTGGGCGACCGCGGGTGCGCGCAGGGTGGGGTCCATCACCGGACCGCGTCGGAGCCCGTGGCGCGGGTCGACCGGAAGCGTGCGAGGTCTTCGGGCGTGTCGAGGTCGTGGAAGGTGTCGGCCGTGACCATGCGGGACCACGCGTCCTCGAGCAGCACCTCGTGCTCGCTCGCGTCGAGGAGCGCGCGCAGGGATCGGGCGCCCGTGGCGAGCAACTCGGGTGCCACTCGTCGGGCCTCCACGCCGTACCGGGCGCAGAGCGTCTGCAGCCGTCCCTCCGACTCCGGGATCACCCCGCCGGTGCCGGGGTGCTCGGCGAGCACCCGCAGCAGCGTCGGATCGAGGTCCGGGAGGTCGCAGGCGACCATGAGGATCGGGATCCCGGCCGACAGGTGCGCACTGCCGGCGACGAACGCCGCGAGCGGACCCTCGCCCGGCGGATCCTCCCGCACGACGGGGAGTTCCGTGTAGCCCGGGCCGACCTCGATGACGGGGTCGCACACCGAGGTGAGCACCCGCGCCGTGCGGACCGCCAGCGTCTCGCCGTCGACCTCGATGGCGGCCTTCGGCGTGCCCATCCGACGGCTCGCGCCGCCGGTCAGGAGCAGAGCGGGGATCGTCACGGCGTTGAGGCTAGACGGCGCCGCACGCCGGGCCCGTCAGTGCGGGGCGTCCTCGGCCCGCAGGGTGTAGCCCGTGACCTCCCAGCGGCCCATCCGCCGCCCCATGCGCACCTCGTGGTGGACGATCGAGCCGTCGCGGAGCACGAGGCTGGTGATCGCCGCGGCGACGTCGCCGGCCTCGGCGAGATCGGCGACCGCCACGGTGGCCACGAGGTCCGACGGCTGGTCGGCCGACTCGTACGCCGCCCGCTTCGCCCGCACGTAGGCCCGACGGTCGAGCCCGTCGCGCAGCTCCTGGGCCGACAGCGCCCACACGGTCCCGAAGTCGAGACGGTCCCACGCGTGCTCGTACGCGAGCGCGAGGTCCGAGGTGGACGGACCGGGCTCGAGGGCCGCGATCAGGATCACCGCCGCGATGAGCAGACCAATGATGACGAGGACGACGACGGTCGTCACGCGCCCGCCGCCCGGGCCGCGGCGTCGATCGCCGACGCGAGGTCGAGGTCGAGGCGGGTCAGACCGCCGGCGTCGTGGGTCGTGAGCGCCACGTGCACGGTGCGCCACCGGACGTCGAGGTCCGGGTGGTGGTCCGCGGCCTCGGCCGCGAACCCGATGCGCGTCACGAGGGCGATGGCGTCGGCGAACGACGGCAGCTCGATCGAGCGCCGGATGGCGTCGCCGTCCCGCCGCCACTCGGGCAGCGCCGCGAGTCCGGTGGCGAGGTCGGCGTCGTCGAGGCGGGTCGGTCGGGCCACGGGGGCATCCTCCCCCGCGCCGCCGGCAGCCGCCAACCGGCTCACTCGCCGAGGGTCGACTGCGGTTCCGGGTCGCCGCCGGCGACTCCGAGGTGGAGCCGGGCGAGGAACCAGTGCGCGATCGGGCCGCTCGCGAACGCGATGAGCACCGTGCCCGCTCCCACCTCCCCGCCGAGCACCCACCCGACCCCGAGCGCGGTGAGCTCCATGATCGTGCGCACGAGCCAGAGGGGGTGACCGCGTCGGGCGAACGCGGTCATGAGCCCGTCACGCGGCCCGGGCCCCAGGCCTGCGCCGATGTAGAGCCCCGCACCGAGCCCGATGAGGACGGTCCCGCCGAGCAGCATCGGCACACGGGTCGCCAGCGCGTCCACCTCGGGGATCCGATCGAGCGCCACGTCGATCACGAGGCCCACCGTCAGCACGTTGACGACGGTCCCGACCCCGAAGGGCTGGTGCAGCGGGAACCAGGCGAGGAGGATGAGCAGTCCGAGTCCGATCACCACCACGCCGAAGTCGAGCCCGGTCACCTCGGCGAGCCCCTGGTGCATGACGTCGTACGGGGCGAGGCCGAGTTCCGCGCGCACCGTGAGGGCGACGCCGACCCCGAGCACGAGGATCCCGAGCGCGAGACGCGGCAGACGCCGCCGCAACTCGGCGAGGCTCGGGCGGCCGAGGACCTCGAGGCCGCCGTCGACGCCCGCGCGACCGGCGCTCACGCGCCGGTCATCCGAACCAGCCGACGACGTCGACGACGACGTGCGTGCTCCCCGTGTTGTTGTAGATGGACACCCCACCGAGGGTGCCGACCGGCACGATGACGAGGTTCGGGACGGTCTCCCCCGTGGCGAGGTTCACGCTCGACGCGAGCGGTCGCGCGATCCCGGAGGGCCACACGGTGAGGAAGGTCGGCGCCGTCGCTCCGGTCGCGGTCACGTTGAGTGCGACCGCCGTCGCCCAGGTCGGGACCCCGGCGCCGCCGGTGGCCCGGACGACCCGGGCCTCGCCCTGGCGCACGGGCGCCGCGGCGTCGCGGGTGTCGAGGATCCGCACGGGCGCCTGTGCGACGAAGGCGTCGCCCACCCCGGCCCCGTACCACCCGACGACGTCGGCGACCACGGCCGTCCGCCCGGCGAGGTTGTAGATCGACACCGTGCCGTCGGGAGCGAGCGGCGCGACGACGAGGTTCGGCCGGGTCGCACCCGCGGGCCAGTTCAGGCTCGACGCGGTCGGCCGGGCGACGTCGCTCGGCCACACGGTGAGGAAGGACGGCGCCGTGGTATCGGTGACCGTGACGTTGAGCACGGCGGCGGTCGCGCCGGTCGCCGGGACACCACCGCGGCCGGCGACGGTGACCACACGGGTCGTATCGGCACCGAGGGGCGCGACGACGGAACCGGTGCCGTCGCGCGTGTCGAGGATGCGGGCCGGCGTGACCGGGTGGAACTCGCTCCCGGTCGCCCGGACCGCGCCACCGTCGTCGTACCAGCCGACCACGTCGACGATGACGTGGGTCGCCCCGGTGGCGTTCACCATGCTCACCGCGCCGAGGACGCCGAGCCCCGAGATGACGAGGTTGGCGCGGGTGTCACCGGCCGGCCAGTTGAGGTTCGACGCCAGCGGTCGCGCGACCCCGGCCGGCCACACGGTGAGCACCGACGGCGCCGTGCCGTCGGTGACGGTGACGTTCATGGCGACGGCGTCAACCCCGGTCGTCGGCACCCCGGCCCGGCCGAGCAGCCCGAGCGAGCGGATCTCGCCCTGCCCGAGGGCGCCCCCCGTCGAGCGGGTGTCGAGCACCCGAGCCGGGGTGACCGGGTGGTAGCCGCCGTACGGCAACCACGTGATGCCGAGAGCCACCGTGCCGGTCGCCGTCCCCTTGCCCGAGACCGCGATGCGGTACCGGGTGCCCTCGACCGCGGTGATGGAGACCGCACTCGAGGTGCCGCCGCCACCGTTGTCGTCCGCGGCGACCGCCGTGAGGCCGCGCACGGACGTCCCGGTGTAGACCGCGAGCACGGTGTCGATCGACGACCCGGTGGTGGCGAGGCTCAGCGCCCCGGCGCTCGGCGCGTCGAAGGTCCACCAGAGCGAACCGCTCGAGGTGACGCCGGCGTGGACCGGCTCGCCGGACTCCCGTGTCGCGCCGACCGTGCTCGCCCGGGCCGGCGAGATCGTCCCCGGGTTGAGGGGGAGCCCGCGGGCGAACGCATCGTTGCCGATCGCGGCCCAGACGTCGATGCGGGGCTTGCCCCGCGCGTCCCCTGCGGGCACCGTGCCGGTCGTGGCCAGGCGGGCCGCGGTCTCGTCGAGCGTCGCCGTCGGGTACGCCGCCCGTAGCGTGGCGAACGCGCCGACCACGTGGGGCGTCGCCATCGACGAACCCGACTCGTACGCGTACCCGCCGGGGACCGGGGACAGGATGCCCTCCCCCGGCGCCCAGTAGGACATGAGGTCGTTCCGGTTCGAGAACGACGAGACGGTGTCCGTGTCACCGACGGACCCGACCCCGTAGACGCCGGTCATGCAAGCGGGGAACGAGATCCCCGTGGTGCTCCCGTCGTTCCCAGTCGCTGCGACCGTCGCGATACCGGCCGACCGCAGACGATCGGTCACCGCGCGGTACCCGATCCCGACCCCATCGGCGTCGCAGGTGGCCCGGTCGCCGTAGAGCGAGAACCCGAGGCTGAGGTTCGCCGCCGCGATCGTGAAGGTGGCCCGCTGCGCGTAGACCCAGTCGAGGCCCGCCATCTGGTCGCTCGTCCACGAGATCGCCGAGTTGCCCAACCGCGAGAAGACCTGCACGGCCAGGATCGTCGCCTCCGGTGCGACACCGAGACGCACGCCGTCGTTCCCCGCCGCGATGCCGGCGACGTGGGTGCCGTGGCCGCACGCGTTGACCGAGTAGGTGCAGGGCGCGGCGGAACCGCTGCCGAACATCGTCGTCTGGCCGTTCGGACAGTTGCCGTTGCGCGAGAAGCAGGCCTCCCCGACGACCCGACCGGCGAGCATCGGGTGCGTCGCATCCACCCCCGTGTCGAGGATCGCGACCGTCGCACCACGCCCGGTCCCCCCGGCGTCCTGTGCCGCCGCCGCACCGATCTGGGTCAGGTTCGTCGATGCTGCGACCCGTGCGGCGCGGTCCGCTTCGACCCCGATCACACCCGGCGCCGCGCGCAATTCCTCCACGCCGGCGCGATCGAGGTCCGCGGCGACTGCGTCGACGGTGCGGTACTGCCGGGTGACCTCTGACCCGGTCCCCGCGAGCGCCGCAGCGACGTCGTCGGCGTCTGCCTGGGGTGCGAACCGGACGATGACGGGCACGGTGCCGTCCGGGTCACGTTCGATCCGCGTCGCGATGCGGTCGAGCGCGGCGTCGACGCCCGGGAGCGGGTCCGCGGCTGCGAGCGCAGGCAGCGGCGCCGCGAGCAGCGCGCCGAGGACCGCGACGGCCACCGCACCTCGCACTCCTGCCACGCGCCGAGCGCGTCGGACTGTTCGCACCGCTCCGGATCCTTCCTTGACCCCGTCGTGACCCACGACCGTACGCCGCCGCGGCGTCATCGGGTCACCGTGGCCGGCGTCCGCACCGACCACCGGGCTATCGGCGGATCCGTCGCCGGCCTTGACCGGCCGGTCAGCGGTGCGCGGTGGGGCCGGAAGGCCATGCAACCACCGCCGATCGGTTGGTACGGGCGCGTCAGCGCAGGTCAGCGCCTCGTGGGAGGCGACGGCTCACCCGGGCGGGGCCGCCGGGCGCGACGAAATCGCGGAATCGCGGCGCGAGCCGCGCCGGCAGCCGACCGTCGGCGAACTCGAGGCGGGGTTGCCCCGCCTGACGCCGACTTGCTACAGCGGGAGGAGGCGCAACGACGACACCCGCCGTTGGGACCGACCCGGAACCGCAGGTCACGCGCCCATCGCGGTGCACCGCCTCAGGCTTCGCGACTGCGGGCCGCAACGAAGTCGATGAATCGCGGTCGCGATTTGTCGTCGACGGCGGCGCGGCGTTCACCACCGGGCGGGTTCGGAGGTCGCGGACGCGGCGCCTAGGTGGTCCCGAGGTCGACTGTGGGGAGGGTGTCGCCCATCTCCCCCGGCCCGTCCCCACGGTCGTTGGTGTCACCCAAGCCGAGCTCCCCGTCGTAGTTCAGGCCCCAGCACTTGACGGTGCCGTTGTCGAGCACCACACACATGGACGTGAAGCCGGCGGCGAGTTGCGTGGCGGTGCGGCCGGTCCCCAACGCGACCGCAGGGAGGGTGTCGCCCATCTGCCCCGGCACGTACCCACGGGGTTGGTTGTCACCCAAGCCGAGCTGCCCGGCGGAGTTCGCGCCCCAGCATTTGACGGTGCCGTTGTCGAGCAACGCACACGTGTGATCCACGCCGGCGGCGAGTCGCGTGGCGGTGCGGCCGGTCCCCAACGCGACTGTCGGGAGGTTGTCGCCCATCTCCCCCGGCCCGTCCCCACGGGCGTTGGTGTCACCCAAGCCGAGCTGCCCGGCGTAGTTCCAGCCCCAGCATTTGACGGTGCCGTTGTCGAGCAACGCACACGTGTGGCCCACGCCGGCGGCGAGTTGGGTGGCGGTGCGGCCGGTCCCCAACGCGACTGTGGGGAGGGTGTCGCCCATCTCCCCCGGC
>JBJTOY010000033.1:0-30309 GCA_046074845.1 Actinomycetes bacterium
CGCGGGCTTCATCGTGGCCCGGCGACGCCGCGGTCGGTGATCGCGGTCGCCGCCTAGAGTCGCCGCCCGAGGGCGGCGCGCCGGTGCGTGCCCCACGACGCGGCGGGAGTGCGGATGACGGGCGTGCCTCAGGGCGGACTCGAGGGTTCGGCGGTGCTCGTCACCGGCGGGGGCAGCGGGATCGGGCTGGGTTGTGCCCGCCGGTTCATCCGCGACGGCGCCCACGTGACCATCTGCGGCCGCAGCGAGGAGCGCCTCGCCGCCGCGCTGCGGGAGCTCGAGCCGCTCGTCGCCGGGGGCAGCGTCCGCGCGGTCGCCGCCGACGTCACCGACGAGGACGCGGTGGTCCGGGCGGTGGACCTCGCGGCCGAGCCGCTCGGCGCCCTGCACGGTGTCGTCGCGAGCGCAGGAGGATCCGAGTCCATCGGGCCGGGCACCCAGCTCGACGCGGCGGCGTTCCGCAACACGCTCGACCTCAACGTGACCGGCACGATGCTGGTGCTCAAGCACGCCGCCCGCCGCATGGTGCGGGCCGGCGGTGGATCCTTCGTCGGGATCTCGTCGATCGCCGCCTCCAACACGCACCGCTGGTTCGGTGCGTACGGCCCGGCCAAGGCGGGCATCGACATGCTGTGCATGCAGGCCGCGGACGAACTCGGTGCGAGCAACGTGCGGGTGAACGTCATCCGCCCGGGACTCGTGGACACCGAACTCGTCGGCTTCGTCACCGCGGGTGGTCCGGTCCTCGACGACTACCTCGAGTGCATGCCGATCTCCCGGGTCGGCACGCCCGACGACATCGCGGCGATGGCCCGGTTCCTCATCGGGCCGGAGAGCACCTGGGTGACCGGGCAGGTGCTCAACGTCGACGGTGGCAACTCGATCCGGCGGGGCCCCGACTACTCGGGGGTGTTCCGGGACGTCTTCGGCGCGGACGGTCTGCGCGGCGTGGTCGAGGAGGACTGACATGGCCCACGGATCGCTCACCTCCTGGGATGATTTCCCGGTGCACCAGGTCGCCGAGACGGTGCGGCACGCCGGCACCTCGGACCGCAACTTCTACGACCGGTACTACTTCAACCTGCACGGGTCGTCCGACGACCTCTTCATGATCATGGGGATGGGGCAGTACCCCAACCTCGGCACGCAGGACGCGTTCGCGAGCGTGACCCGTGGGGACCAGTACCACGTGGTGCGCGCCTCCCGGGTGCTCGACGACCGCATGGACACCTCCGTGGGTCCCTTCCGGATCGAGGTGATCGAACCGCTGCACCGGGTGCGGTACATCCTCGAGCCCGGCGACGATCGAGCGATCGCGTTCGACGTCACGTGGGAGGGTGCGATCCCCGCGTTCGAGGAGCCCCGTCAGTACAAGCGCATGTTCGGCCGGGTGGTGTTCGACACCATGCGGTTCGCCCAGACGGGGTGCTGGACCGGTTCGCTCGAGGTCGACGGCGAGACCTTCGCCGTCACCCCGGATCGCTGGAAGGGGACCCGGGACCGCTCGTGGGGGGTCCGCCCGGTCGGGGAGGCCGAGCCGGCGGGCATCCGCGAGGAGATCGGCCAGATGGTCGGATTCTGGAACTACGCGCCCATGCAGTTCGACGACTTCTCGATCCTCTACATCGTGCAGGAGGAGCCGGACGGCCACCGCACCATCGAGGAGGCGGTGCGCATCTGGGCCGACCCGGCGCGGGATCCGGAGTGGCTCGGTCGGCCGGCGTTCGAGCATCGGCTCGAGCCCGGTACCCGGCTCATCGCGACGCCGAGCACCCTGCGGTTCCCGGAGGCACCGGGCGGTGGCTTCGACGTGCGGGTGACGCCGCTCATGCACTCCTACATCGCCATCGGCACCGGGTACGGGGTGGGCGACGAATTCCGCCACGGCATGTTCCGCGGCCGTGACCTCGTGGTGGAGTCCAAGACCTGGTCCATGGCGGAGCTCGAGACCTGGGCGTGGTTCGGGATCGTCGACCACGTTGCGCGCTTCGAACTCGGCGACCTCGTGGGCTACGGCCTCCACGAGCACGGCGTGTTCGGTGCCTACCCGCCGTTCGGCCTCGAGACGGGCCACGACACCGCGCCCGGCTGATCGCGGGTCAGCGCACGTCCCACGTGCACTCGGGGTGCGTGAACACGACGTTGTTGATGTAGTGCTCCTGCTTGCGCAGGGTCATCGAGAGGTAGCCGCCGGTCGGTCGGGGCCTCGCGTGGTACTCGGCCTGGTGCGCAGCGAGGTCGAACTCCGTGAGCGGGACCCACCGGTCCTCGACGAGCACCTTGCCGGCGTAGCCCCACGAGGCGAGCAGATCCACGCTGGGCGCGATGCCGCCGTGGCGATCCTCGAGTTCGACGACGAGCACCGGGTGCTGGGCGGCGAGCAGGTGCTCGGCCCCGGTGATGGTCGCGAGTTCGTGGCCCTCGACGTCGATCTTGAGGAGGACGACGTCCTCGAGACCCATGTCGTCGAGCCGGACCGTGGGCACCTCCACCGTCCGTCCGCCGTCCTGCAGCCCCTCGAGCGAGGCACGTCCCTCCGTCCCGCGGCCACCGGCCGGGAGCGTGAGCGTCGCGGTGCCGGCGGCGTCCGACGCGGCGAGGTGCTCGACCCGCACGTTGGGCCGGACGGTCCGCTCGAGGACGTCCGCGAGGTCGGGGTTCGGTTCGAAGTCGACGACCCGTTCGCAGCGACGTGAGAGCCAGTAGGTCCAGGGTCCGTACCAGACCCCGACGTCGACGGCGGTGCCGCGCGCCGGGACGGCGGCCACGATGCGATCGAGTTCCGGTTCGAACTTGCGGTGCGCCCGCGCGATCGCGGCGACGAAGACCTTGTCGGGGACGAGGCTCGACACCTTCGAGACGATGCTCACGACGTGGTCCTCCCGGTCCTGACCGCCCGTCGGCGGAACACGATGACGACGTTCCAGGTGGCGAACTCGCGCAACCCGGGGATCCGTGCGATCCACGACAACCAGTCCGGCAGGTACCGGGGCCGCACCTCGTAGACCTCGAGGTCGGCGCGGGAGCGGAACCAGTCGATGACCTCGCCGGCCCGCACCCGGTGCAGGCTCACCCCGTACTCGTTCTTCGGGTCGACGCCGTGCGTGCGCCGGTAGCGCTTCGCGGCCCGCCGACC
This sequence comes from Actinomycetes bacterium, assembly GCA_046074845.1. Classification (GTDB taxonomy): domain Bacteria; phylum Actinomycetota; class Acidimicrobiia; order IMCC26256; family IMCC26256; genus IMCC26256. Next base: position 3,137 of record JBJTOY010000033.1, read on the forward strand.
GCCGAGGTAGTGCCACGGCGAGGTCTCGTGTCCGCCCCACGGGGAGAGCCACGGGGTGAACGAGAGGTACCCGACGCCCCGCTTGGGTTCGAGGACCCGCACGATCTCCTCGCAGAGCTCGGGCCAGTCGGCGACGTGCTCGAGCACGTTCGAGCAGTGCACGACCCGGGCGCTCCCGGTGCGGAACGGGAGGCGTCGGCCGTCACCCTGCACCGCGCCGGTCGGGACACGTTCGTGCAGGCGCAGTTCGTCGACGTCGTGGTCGATGATGACGCACTCCGCCCCGGCGTGCCGCAGGGCCTCGGCGACGTAGCCGGGGCCGCCACCCACATCGACCGTCAGCGTGTCGCGCACGTCGGCATGTCGTTCGATGCTCCGCACCGTGTCCGCAGCGAGGTAGTGGTAGAAGCGATCCGGATCCTCCGCCTCGCGGCGGAAGAGTGCGAAGAGGTGGCGGGACCGCGCGATCCCCTTCTCCGGACCCTCAGCGCGCGGGTCGTGGAGCGCGGTGGTGCTCGCCTCCTCGGCCGCGTCGAGGAACGTCTCGATGGTGTGTTGCCAGGTGAAGTCCTGCGATCGCACCTGCGCCGTCGCCCCGAGGCGTTCCCGACGCTCGGTGTCCTCCGTGAGCCCGATCCACGCGTCGAGGAACGCGTCCTCGTCCTTGGCGAGGAGGCCGGTCTGCCCGTGGATGATGGCGTCGCGCACTCCCTTGACCCGGAATCCGACCGATGGGGTCCCGCACCGTGCCGCTTCGAGGATCACGAGGCCCCAACCCTCCCGCTCGGCCGGGTGCACCAGGAGCCAGGCCTCGTGCATGAGTTCGGTCTTCCGCTCGGCGCTCACGCGTCCGAGGATCTCGACGCCGTCGATGCGCTCCTCCCGCACGCGACGCTCAAGCCGTTCTCGCTCCGGTCCGTCGCCGACGATGGCGAGTCGTCCGCCGACGCTCGCCCTGACCTTCGGCCACAGGTCGAGGAGGATGTCGATGCGCTTGTTGCGCGCGAGGCGTCCGACCGCGACGAACAGCGGATCGCGTGATCGCTCCGGCGGTGTGTCGATCTCGGCGAGGTCCACGCCGAGGTTGAGCACGAACATGTGGCGTGGGCTCACGCCGAGATTCTGGAGTTCGACCGCGCTCGACTGCGAGATCGTGATGACGGGCACGTCGCGGTAGATGTTCGGCACGCCGCGCTGTTCGAGGGATGCGAACACCCGAGCGATCAGCGGCGGGAAGTACTTCCGCCACTGGTTGCCGTGGATGTGGAAGAAGATGCAGACCGAGGGGCCGCGCCGCCACATCGGGGTGAGGTACGGCACACCGTTGGCGACGTCGACGACGAGGTCGACGTCGCGGAAGTGACGCCAGTAGCGGAAGGGGGCGGTGAAGTACTGGCTGTAGGTTCCCCCGTTGCGGACGACGCGGTAGGGCCGATCCTCCACCGGCCCGCCGCACATGAGGATCGCCTCGTGGCCACGGTCGTTGAGCTCGCGGATGAGCCGATCGATGACGACCTCGGAACCGCCGGCGTTCGGGTGGGCGAGGTCGCGCCAGGCGAGGAACAGGATGCGCACGCGTCAGGCCTCAGACCCGATCGGATCGGGGAGGGTGCGGCCACACGGTGCCGATCGCGACGCGCGTGTGTGCATCGTGGCCTCACCACCTCGCGCCATGCGTGGATCCCCCCGGACGCGCCCTTCCGGCGCTCATGCGATAGGGGAGTGTAGACGCGCTCCGACGGGCCTCCGACCGTGTCCTCCCCGCCGCACGCGCCCGCCGAGGGCGCCATGCTCAGGCGCGTTCGTCGGTCGCGCCGGGCCCATCCTCGCGCCGGAGGGTCGCCACGAGGACGTCGAGCGCCAGCGCGACGACGGCACACCATGCCAGCCAACGAGCCCACTCGAAGTGGCTCGTCCAGTCGAACGCCGCCGTGTGCCGCTCGATCCGCTGCTGCACCGGGGTGCCCACCGCGATCACGAGCAGGAGCACGGGCGGTGCGAGCCGTATCCCGCGTCGGATCCGACCCCCGCCGCAGGCGACCCACGCGACGAGGCCCGTGACGATGCCGACGATGGGGCCGATGGTCAGACCGGCGATGAGCGCGGCCCCGACGCTGAGTCCGACGCGGCGCCGCCGTTCGACCGCGCCCACCGTCGTGCTGACGCGAACCTGCGGGCCGTCGAGACGGGGCGCAGGTCGCCGCCGTCGCCGACGCAGGCCAACGCCCACGATGACGAGACACGCGATGCCACCCGCCAGCGACACCCACAGTGCGATGTTCACCGCGCGCTGTGGTGCCCATGCGAGTTCGACCCGCATCGGACCGGAGGCCTTCGGCCGGATGTACCACGCGTTCGCGTACCCGTCGACGAGCTGTGGCTCACCGAGATCCATGCCGTCGGCGGTGGCGCGCCAGCCGTCGTTGTAGGACTGGCCGAGGACGAGCCAGAACGGTGCGTCGGCCCTGGAGACCCGCAACGATGCGGTCCAGCGGGTCTCGTCGACGACACGGACCTCGGGGGTCCGCGGGCGAGCCCGCGGAGTGCCGGCCGCCACCGCCGCTGCGCCGGACGACGGGTCGGGTTCGGTCGAGGGCGGTGCACCGGTGACCTCGGCCGCCGATGCCGCCTCACCGCCGGCGGCCGACGCGAGGACGATGCGGCTCACGTCGAACCCGGTCGGGTTGCGTGGCGATTCCGCGACACGGATCTCATGTTCACCGGCGCCGAGGGTGAGGTCGGGTCCGCACGGGATCACCGGCAACTTCTCCTCGTCGATCGCGTCTCGGGTGGTCCCGGGGATCCGCACGGGGAACGGCCGACCATCGATCGTGACGATCCGATCGGTGCATTCGCCCGCGAGTTCGGTCGCGTACGACCGCTGTGTGCCGGGGATCCCCAGTTCGGCGATGGCAGCCGGGAGCACGATCTGGGCTCGTCGTACCGGTACCGAGGTACGGACGGAGACCCTGATCTTGCGTCCGGTCACCGCCGGGAAGCTGATGGGGAACTCGGTGAGGCCACTGGGGGACTTCGTGGCGAGGATCGGCAGCGTGACGTTGCGTCGGGGTCCCTTGTCGGCACGGATGGAGATGACTCGGGGGACCGAATGGAGTCCGTCGGTGACGAGTTGGAGCGTCATGCGGTCGATCGTGCGCGGGGCGGGGAACTCGAGCTTGAGTTCCGCGCGCGGGTTGCCGAGGGTGCTCACCCAGGCGGTGGTCGGATCTCCGTCGGTGGCCGCTCCGGCCCGGGTCAGGACGGACACGTAGCGCGCGGACGAACTCGCGGTGTAGGCGCCGTCGCTCGCGTCGGCCGCCCCGAGCGCTCGATCGATGTCCTGATCACGTGCGTACGGGCTGAGGCGCGCCGTACCGGCGAACGAGAACGACCGTGCGGTGGGGAGCGTGAACCGCCTCGAGAACCTCGTGGCGTCCATCGTGCCCTCGCGCGTCAGAACGATGGCGAGCGGGTGTCGGAGGCTGTCGGCGCCGAGGGTGCGCAGCATCGCGGTCGGCATCCGCATCGATTCGGCGACGCGCACGGACCCGTCACCGTCGGGGGCAGGAATGCGCACCTCGCTGAGACCGACCGCGTTGCGCCGTCCCGCCGCCTCGATGTCCTTGCCGGTCGAGTCGAGGATCGTGATGTCGAGGCGCTGGAACGTACGTTCGGGGAAGGTGAGCGTCTGGCCCCGTTTGCGCTTCGACGCTCGCGTGAGCGTGCGGACGATGCTGGGTCCGTCATCGAAGGTGAGGCGCACGCTTCGGATCGAGCGGTACCGCGCGGACTTCCGGAGGGCCGCGCTGGGACTGACCTGCATGATGTTGACGTGGTTCGTGGTCGTGGGTCGCTCGAGGACGACCTCGAGGCGTTCGTTCCCGACGGGGAGCCCAGCATCGACGCGCCACCCGGTCTTGACGTCGCCGTCGAAGGCCGCTGCCGGTCGCTCGCTCGGCGAGAATCCGAACGCGGGGATGCCGTACGAGGTGGCGCGGACGCTGCGGACCCCTGACAGTTCGGCCACCGTGCGGTCCGCGTCGGTGCTGCCGGGGAACACCTCGAGACGCTGGTCGGTCGGGTCGTCCGTGATGGCCGCCTCGCCCGCCACCTCGGTGTAACCGAACTGGTCATGCAGCACCCCCCACCGTTGCCCGCGTCGACGGTTCGAGTCCGTGAGCACGAGCAGGGTGGATTCCGGGAGGTCGCGCATCGCCCGCGCCGCTCCGGCGTACGAGGAGGCGAAGAGTACGACCCGATCCGAGTCGAGCAGCGATGCTGCGGCCAGGTCGACGATGCCCTCGCCGTCCCCGGCGATGAGGATCGGCGCGTCCGCGGTCTTCGCGCCGTAGATCGGGGACGGGTCCTCGACCTCCATGATCGCGACGGGTGGGGGATCGGCCTGCTCGGCGTTCGGCCGCGTGAGGTCACCGAGCTCCGGGAACCGCAGCCGACCCGGGATCCGCGTGCCGTACCGCACCGGCGAGCTCAGGCCCGCCGCCGGATCATCGGTCATGATCTTCCAGAGCGTCCCTGACGGCACGATGTTCCACTGATCCGTGCGCAGGTCGAGGCGAAGCAGCACCGACCCCACGCGCATGAGGCGAAGGACCTCAGCCAGACCGTCGGGCTCGACACTGCCGTCCTGCACTCGGCGATCGACGGCCTGGAGGAACGCGACGGCCTGTTCGGAACCCAGCGGCACGATCTCGCGTGCCACGTACGGGCGGTCCATGAGGCCCGGTTCGATGGGGTCCCGGGTGTCGCCCCAGCGGTAGCTCGCGAAGTCGGAACCCGGCAGGGCGAGGACCCGGGTGCGGGGGTCGCCGGCCGCGAGGTCTCGGATCGCTCGCTGCCAGTAGCCCGGAATGGCCCCGTCCCGCTCGAGGTACTCGCTGTAGTAGTGCCCGGAGAGCGCCGGCACCGCCACCGAGAGGCAGAGCGCGGCGACGAGCGCGGTCGCGAGCCCGGCGAGCAGAGGGCGGCCCCGTTCGGCGTACCGCCGCGTGACCACGTCGACCCCCGCGCCGAGGAGCGCGGCGAGACCGACGATCACGATCGGCACCGCGCGGTTCACGTTGCGCAGTGCGAAACCGGTCGGGGAGTTGAGCGTGAACCACTTGAAGGCCTCGCCGTAGGGCGAGGGATCGTCGTACGGCGCGGCGCCGACGGCGATGACGACGCCCGCGACGACCAGGAGGACGAAGTAGGCGCGGGCCCGCCACCGCACGAGGGCGGCTCCGGCGAACGCGAGCGTCGGCACGAGGAACGAGGTGAGGATGAACGGGAGCCGCTGGGTGAACGAGGACCGGGCGTCGTTCCAAGGTCCGAGACGGTCGCCGCCGTAGAAGAACCAGTAGCCGAGACCCCGCACGATCTCCGACGGCGTCGACGTGGCGGTCACCGTGCTCACCGTCTCGGTGAAACGGAGGATGTTGACGCCGAACCGACCTTCGATGGCGAGCGCCAGGAACCACCAGAGCGAGGTGACGGCGGTGAGGACGCCGGTTCTCCACGCGAACGACCAGCCGTCGCGCCAGCTCGCCTCGCGGACCCCGAGCACGGCGAAGGGCAACCACAGTGCCGGACCGATCAGGCACCACAGCAGGCTGCTCGCGTTGAGCGAGCCGACGAGCTGGATCGAGATCGCGATCATCGCCGGGTACAGCCACCCCCGCTCGCGGATGCCGCGCCGGGTCCAGACGATCCACCACGGCAACGCCGCCCACGGACCGAGCAGCGGACTGTAGAACCCCGAGTACCCGAGTGCGTAGGGACTGAATGCGTACGCGAGCATGGCGACGAGCGCACCGGCTCGCCCGATGCCGAACTCCCGTGCGAGGGCCCGCATGCCGAGTCCGGCGGCGAGGACGATCGTCCCGAGCCACAGCCGCTGCGCGATCCAGGCGGGCATCCCGAGGACGTCCTCGGTGAACCAGTACCACGGCCCCATCGGGAACAGGTAGCCGATCATCTGGTGGCTCAGGGTCCCCATCCCCGTCTTCGCATCCCACAGCGATGCGGCGCGGGAGATGAACCGGGTCGGGTCGAGGTACAGGTAGGACTTCGTGTCGGCGGCGACCCGACCCGGTCGCATGGCGAGGATCGGGAGGTAGGCGAGCGCCGCGAACGCAACGAGTCCGATGCGGTCGAGCCAGCGTGCGCGCCCTGAGCTGGGTGCGGCGGCCGCAGGCGTGGGTTCCCCTGCACCCGAACGCCCGACGACAGCCACCCGCTCCCCCTCGATCTGCACCGGCCCGCTCCGGCTCGGGGTCGGAACGCTACCGGCTGTCCGGAAGGTTCCGGACGCGGCGGGAACGCCCGGCGCCCGGCCCCCGCACCCGCCGGCGCGGCCTCAGATCGCGAGGACCGTCCGGATCCCGCGCCCCGCGGCCAGGTCCGCGAAGGCCGCGTCGATGTCCTCGAGGGTTCCGCGCTGCGTGATCATCGACTCGAGGTCGAGCAGGCCGCGTCGCCACAGGTCGAGCAGACGAGGGATCTCGCGCCGCGAGTTCACGCTGCCCAACAGGCAGCCCAGGAGGCGCTTGCCGCTCGCGGTGAACATCACCGCAGGGTCGATGACGATCGCCTCGTCGAGCGCGGGCGCCCCCACGCAGGTCGTCGTCCCGCCGCCCCGGCACGCGTCGAGGAGGGTCGAGATGAGCGAGGCCCGGCCCGCGCACTCGAAGGCGTGGTCCACCCCGACGCCGGTCCGGGCCATCACGGCGGCGACGAGGTCCTCGGCGGTCGGGTCGATGGCGTCCGTGGCGCCGAGCCGGCGTGCGTGGTCCCGTCGCTCGGCCACCGGGTCCGAGGCGATGATCGTGGTGGCGCCGGCGATGCGCGCCCCCTGCACCGCCGCGAGACCGATGCCGCCGAGGCCGGCGATGAGCACGGTGTCGCCCGGCTCGACGCCCGCGGTGTTGAGGACCGCGCCGACGCCGGTCTGCATGGCGCAGCCGATCACGCAGGCGACGTCGAGGGGGGTGTCGTCGGGCACCCGGACCGCACCGGACACCTGGGTGATGACGTACTCGGCGAACGCGCCGACGCCCACCCCCCGGTACACCGTCGCACCCGCGCGCGAGAGTCGGGTCGAGCCGTCGGGGAACGCCGAGAGCACGATCGCGCTCGAGTTCGCGCAGAGGCTGTGCTCGTCCCGAACGCACCAGTAGCACTCCCCGCAGGACGGGGTGGGGGTGAGCACGACCTTGTCGCCCGGAGCGAGGGCGGTGACGCCGGGCCCGACCGCGTCGACGGTGCCAGCCGCCTCGTGACCCAGGATCACCGGGGTGAGGCCGGGGAACGAGCCGTTCACCATGCTGAGGTCCGAGTGGCACACCCCGCAGTGGGAGACCCGCACGCGGACCTCGCCCGCCCGGGGGTCCTCGATCTCGACGTCGTCCGCGATCACGAACGGGTGCCCGGGGGTCTCCAGGATGGCGGCGCGCATGGTGCTCCTCGTGGCGGGTCGGTCGGGCTCAGGTGAAGTTCGTGTCGAGCAGGGGGACCGCGACGAGCTCGATCTGCACGCCGTCGGGGTCGCGCACGTAGATCGAGCGCTCGACCCCGAGGTCCGGACCCCGGTACTCGATGCCCTCGGCCTCGATCCGGGCCCGCGCCGCGGCGAGGGCGTCCATGGTCACCGAGATGGCGAGGTGCTGGAGGCTGCCGAGGGTCTCGATCGTGGGACCGAGCCCGAGTCCGGGGAAGTCGAAGAACGCGAGCAGGTTGCCGGCACCCAGGTCGAAGAAGAAGTGCAGCGATCCGGGGTAATCGCGGTTCTCGAAGATCTCGACCAGCGGGAACCCGAGGATCCGCTGGTAGAAGTCGATCGTCGCCGCGGGGTCCGAGCAGATGAGTGCGACGTGGTGCACGCCTCGGGCGATGGATGCGGGCCGTGTCTCCTCGGGGGCGAGGAGGGGCTCGAGTGCGGCCCGACGGGCCTCGAAGTCGGCGTCAGGCATCCGGGTTCCCCTCCGCGGGCTCCGCCGCGAGTTCCGCTCGGGTCCGTCGGGCGGCACCGAGGTTGCTCACGAGCAGCGCGAGCACGGTCACGAGGTACAGCTGCCCGAGCATCGCCTCGACCATCGCGGTCGTGCGGCCGATCCGGGTGGCGCACGTGATGTCGCCGTACCCGGTCGTGGTGAGCGTGATGAACGAGAAGTAGAGCGTGTCGGCCGCGGTCGGTCGGCCGCCGGGTACGCCGTTCATGAACGGCGCCCCGAAGATCGCGTACTCGAGGCCGTAGAGGTAGGTGAAGCAGAGCCCGATGAGCAGGTAGATGCAGATCGCCGCGCCGACGGTCTGGAGGTTGACGATCGGGTGCTTCAGCACGGAGCGGACGATGGCCAACGGGCAGGCCACCACGATGAAGGTGCCGAGCACCCCGGCGAGCAGGCGTCCGAGATCGCCCTCGAAGGTGTTGCCGATCGCGGTCACGACGATCGCGACCGGGACGAGCACGGTGGCGAGGCGCGCCAGTCGCGGGGTCTCACCGCTGATACGCAGGGTCGCCACGAGGGCGAGACCCTCGAGGGCGACGCCGACGGTGCGTGCCCACCCGGCGTCGGGGGTGGCGGCATGCCAGATCACCGAGGACGCGAGGAGGATGAGCACCGTGCCCATCCCCGGCCAGGGGTGGCGGTGTCGGCGTTCGAGGACGTGCACGCTCCCCACGTTACGCAACCGGTCCGGACGCGAGGTGGGGGCGCCAGCGGCGCCCCCACTCCCGATCGTCGACCGACCCGCGTCGGCCCGCCCTCATCCCGCGGCGGGCAGGATGATCGACTGCAGCTCGGTGAACGGCTCGAGCCCCTCGGGTCCGAGCTCGCGCCCGATGCCCGACTGCTTGAACCCGCCGAACGGGCTGTTGAAGTCGAGGATCATCGAGGAGTTCACGGCCACGACGCCCGTGCGGACCTGGGCGCCGACCTCGGCCGCGTGCTCCGGGTCCGCGGTCCAGACCGAGCCGCACAGCCCGTAGTCCGAGTCGTTCGCGATCGCGATCGCCTCGGCCTCGGTGTCGTACGGGATCGCGGTGAGCACCGGCCCGAAGATCTCCTCCCGGGCGATGCGCATCTGGTTGTTCGCGTCGGCGAAGAGCGTCGGCGTGACGAACCAGCCCTTGTCGAACGGAGCGGGGGTCCCGCCGGTCACGACCCGGGCGCCCTCGCTCTTGCCGATCTCGATGTACCCGTTCACCCGCTCCTGCTGCCGCTTGGCGACCATCGGACCGATCTGGCTCGTGTCCTCGTTCGGGTCGCCCACGACCATGTTGGCCATGCCCTCGCCGATGCGGCCGACGATCTCGTCGTACCGGGACCGCGGTACCAGGAGGCGGGACTGCGCGCCGCACACCTGACCGTTGTTCATGAGCCCCGACATGAGCAGCTCGTTGAGCATGGCGTCGTCGAGGTTCACGTCGTCGAGGATGATCGCAGCCGACTTGCCGCCGAGCTCGAGCGTGCAGCGCTTGATCTGCTCGCCGCAGATCGAGCCGATGCGCCGACCGACCGCGGTCGAGCCGGTGAACGACACCTTGTCGATCTGCGGGTGCGACACGAGGTACTCGCTCACCGCCCGGTCCGCGGCGACGACGTTGATGACGCCCTCGGGGATGCCGGCCTCGAGCACCGCCTCGGCGAACAGGTAGGCGTCGAGCGGGGTCTCGGGCGACGGCTTGAGCACGATGGTCGATCCCGAGGCCATCGCCGGTCCGAGCTTCATCGCGGTGATGTAGAGCGGGACGTTCCAGGGGATGACGCCGGCGACCACGCCGACCGGCGCACGCCGGACGCGCACGTCGCCGCCGAGCGCGCCGACCCGCCGGTCCTCGAACGCGTAGGTCCGGGCGATCTCCGCGTACTTGTCGAGCACCATGGTCGACGCGAACACCTGGCCCATGATCGAGAAGGACTTCACCGAACCGTTCTCGTTCGTGATGATGTCGGCGATGTCCATGGATCGGGCCTGCAGCGCGGCGGACAGGCGGGCGATGGCGTCCGCACGCTCCTCCGGGGTCATGCGGGGCCACGGTCCGGAGTCGAAGGCGCGCCGCGCCGCCGCGACGGCCCGATCGACGTCGGCCTCGGTGGCGTCCGGAACGGTGCCGTACACCTCCTCGGTGACCGGCGAGATGACCTCGATGCGGCCCGAGCCGGCGGGTGCGACCCACTCGCCGCCGATGAACAGTTCCTTGTGGTCGGTCACGGGGAGTTCCTCTTCCTCTCGACGTCACGGCGCTCGGGGGCGCCGGGCCGAACGGTAGCCGCCGCCGCCCCCGATCGCCGAGGCCGCGGGTCAGGCCGCGGCCTCAGGTCCGCGGTCGGAGCGGGGCGTGGTCGAGGTGGGGGAGCACGAGGCGGGCCACGTGCTCGGCCTCGGCGCGGTGGGGGTAGCCCGAGAGGATGAACGCCTCGATCCCGAGGTCGCGGTAGGCCTCCAACTTGGCGATCACCTGGTCAGGATCGCCGACGATGGCCGCGCCGCATCCGGAGCGGGCGCGACCGATGCCGGTCCAGAGGTGGTCCTCGACGAACCCGTCCTCGGTGGCGGCGTCCCGCAGCTCGGCCTGCCGCGACACGCCGCGGGAGCCGCTGTCGAGGGAACGCTCGCGGATGCGCCGCCCCTCCTCGTCGTCGAGCGCGGCCACGAGGTGGGCCGCCGCGGCGCGAGCCTCGGCCTCGGTCTCCCGCACGACGACGTGCACCCGGTAGCCGAAACGGAGCGTGCGGCCGTGCCGGGTGGCGCGGGCGCGCAGGTCGTCGACGATCGCGGCGACCTCGCCGAGGGTGTCGGGCCACATGAGGTAGACGTCCGCGGCCGCCGCGGCGACCTCGCGCGCCTCCTCCGAGAGTCCTCCGAAGTAGAGCGGAGGGCAGCGCCCGTCGGCGGTCCGGGCCGACGGCGGGTCGAGGTCGAGGTCGAGGAACTCGCCGTGGAAGGACACGGCCTCGCCGTCGAGCAGCGTCCGCAGGACCTGCATCGTCTCGAGGGTCCGGCGGTAACGCGGGCCGGCGGCGAGGGTCTCGCCCGGGAGGTCGCTCGAGATGATGTTCACCGTGAGGCGACCCTCGACCATCCGGTCGAGCGATGCGATCTGACGCGCCAACTGGGGCACCCAGAGTTCACCGCAGCGGACCGCGAGGAGCAGGTGCAGCCGCGACAGCAGGGGGGCGAGCCCGCCGGCGAACGCGGTGCCATCGATGCCGAGCGCATAGCCGGAGGGCAGCAGCAGGTTGTCGAAGCCGGCCCGCTCCGCGGTGAGCGCGATGTCGCGGCAGTGCTCCCAGGACGACCGGAGCGCAGGGTCCACGACGCCGAGCTGCGCGTAGTCGTCGTCGCAGAGCGCGCCGAACCAGGATACCTCGACCGGCGGGCGGGCCGTCACGGGAGCGGAACCCCCTCGGCGGCCTCGACGATCCGGTAGCAGTCCTGCCGGTCGAGGTGGATCCCCGCGCCCCCGACGAGGGCGGCGAACCGTTCGGGTCGCTGGGTCCCGACGATCGGCACCGCGTCGGAGGGGTGGGCCAGGAGGAAGGCGAGCGCGACCGTCGCCCGGTCGACGCCCTCGCGCGTCGCGAGGTCGTCGAGCGTCGAGAGCAGCTCGGCGCGCACCCCCGCGCCGCTCAGCACCCGACCCCCGGCGAGCGGACTCCAGGCGAGCGGCGTCACGCCGTCTCGCATCGCGCGGTCCAGCGTGCCGTCGCGCATCGGATCGAGGTGCGCCACCGACCACTCCGGCTGGGTGGTCGCGGGCCCGGTCACCATCCACGCACTGAGCGCGTCGTACTGGTCGACGGTGACGTTCGACACGCCGACCGCGTGCACGGCGCCCTCGTCGAGGAGGGACTCGAGGGCCGCCGCGAGGTCGGAGGGCGCGGTGAACAGATCGGGTCGGTGGACCTGGTAGAGGTCGATCGCGTCGACCCGCAACCGTCGGCGGGACGCCGCGCAGGCCGCTGTGATGGCCTCGGGGCTCGAGTCGTAGGGGACGGGCGGCCGGATCCCGCCCTTGGTGGCCAGCAGGATGCGGTCGCGTCGGCCCGGGTCGGCGGCGAGGACCTCGCCGAGGAACTCCTCGACGGTGCCGAAGCCCGTCCCACCCCAGTCGAGGCCGTACACGTCGGCGGTGTCGACCAGCAGGCGCGTGCCCGAGGGCGTCCCGTCGAGCGCGGCGTCGATCGCGCCGTCGAGGAGCCGGCCGGCCGCGCCGAGGTCGGTGCCGGTGAGGCGCCAGCACCCGAACCCGATCGGCGCGACGAGCGCCTCACCGATCGCGCGCGGGGCGGTGGAGACGAGCGACGACGGGGGCGGGGTGGTCATGGCCGCCGTACGCTATGCGGCCGTGGGCGACGTCGTCAGGTACGGGATCATCGGTTCGGGGATGATGGGCCTCGAGCACCTGCGCAACCTGCAGATGCTCGACGGGGCCGAGGTCACGGCGATCGCCGATCCGCACGCCGCGTCGCGGGAGTGGGCCATGACCGTGGCCGCCGAGGCCGGCGGCACCCTCGCCACCTTCACGACCCACGCCGAGCTCGTCGCCTCGGGCCTGTGCGACGCGGTGGTGATCGCGACCCCGAACATGACCCACGCCGCCGTGCTCGACGACCTGCTGCCGACCGAGCTGCACATCCTCGTGGAGAAGCCGCTCTGCACGACGGTCAGGGACTGCCGTCGGATCGTGGAGGCGAGCGCGGGCCGCGACGCGCTCGTGTGGGTCGGTCTCGAGTACCGCTACATGCCCCCGATCGCCCGGCTGATCCGGGAGGTCCACGACGGCGCGGTGGGGCGCGTGCGCATGGTCGCGATCCGTGAGCACCGCTTCCCGTTCCTCCCGAAGGTCGGGGACTGGAACCGCTTCTCCCGCAACACCGGCGGCACGCTGGTGGAGAAGTGCTGCCACTTCTTCGACCTCATGAACCACATCACCGGCGCGCGCCCGGTCCGGGTGCTCGCCTCGGGGGCCCAGGACGTCAACCACCTCGACGAGGTCTACGACGGGGAGGTGCCCGACATCCTCGACAACGCGTTCGTGATCGTGGACTACGACGACGGGACCCGCGCGCTCCTCGACCTGTGCATGTTCGCCGAGGGGAGCGAGCACCAGGAGGAGGTGTCGGTGGTCGGGGAACGCGGCAAGGTGGAGGCCTTCCTCCCGGGCGGTGAGGTTCGGCTGGGGACGCGCGCGGCCGGGCGCGAGGGCGTCGTCACCGAGGTCGTCCACGACGAACGGGTGGCCTACGAGGGCTTCCACCACGGCTCGTCGTACCTCGAGCACCTCGACTTCCTCGCCGCGATCCGGCGGGGCGGCCCGCCCGACGTCGGTCCGGAGGAGGGACTGCGATCGGTCGCCATGGGTGTCGCGGCGCACCGATCCATCGACGAGGGTCGGGCTGTCGATCTCGCCGAGGTGCTCGCCGACCCGCGCGCCTGATCCGGCGGGTCCGGTCCCGCCCTCCCGGTCCCGGACGCGACACGACCCCCGGACCGGGGTCCGGGGGTCGCCGCACGAGTCACCGTCGCGAGCGACGGTGCCGTGGTGTCAGTCGCACCAGGGGAACAGCTCCGGGTTGGACCGGTGCAGGGCGAGCACCTGCGGGAGCGTGAACACGGTCGAGTCCGGGACCTCGGCGATGCCGCGCACGCCGAGCGCCTTCGCGGTGCCGGCGTCGAGGCCGTTCTTGGCGACGGCGGGGAACACGCCGAGGCTCTTGACGGTGGCCATACCGATCTTCTGGCACTCGTTGCCGGTGGACGTGCCGCCGGCGGCCGCACCGGCCGGCGCGGCGATGGCGCCGAGCGTGCCGAGGGCGAACGCCGCGGTGGCGACGGTCATGGTGAGTCGCTTCATCGTGGTCTCCTTGGGGGGACGGTGCCGACGGGGTGTCGACGAGAGGTGTACGGAACCCGGGTGGCTCCGGACTGCGGATGCCGCGGAATTGAGACGGAGTTCACCCGACGCAGAGGCCATCGGCATTGGCAACCGCCGAGCGCGGGTGACCACGCGCCCAGAGCAGTCGGATTCGCTATCGTCACCCGATCCCGACGAGGAGGACCGATGGGGACCGAGGCGAACCGAGCACTGGTCGAGGCGTTCTGGGCCGCGCTCTACCGACGGGACTGGGATGCGATCGCCGGGTTCTTCACCGAGGAGTCGCACTACACCGACGTCCCCGCCCCCGAGGAGGGTGCGTTCGGACCGGCCGAGATCGTCGCCCGCCTCCGCCTGGGGATCGAGCCGCTCGAGGCCTACCTCGAGCACCGCCGGGCGTTGGTGGTCACCGAGGACATGGCGGTGACCGAGCACGGCGAGGAGTGGCACTGGCACACGGGCGAGCGGGTCGTGCTGCCCTTCGTCTCGGTCATGGAGCTGCGCGACGGCCGCATCCTGCGCTGGTGGGACTACTGGGACATGGGCACGCTCATGGCGGCGGCGCCCGAGTGGTGGGTGACCCACATCATGGCGGGGTACAAGTAGGCCCCACCCGGGCCCGCCCCGGGCGATCCCCCCTTGTGGGATCGGCGGACCCTCCGTTACCCTTCTCGCCCCCGCACCGGCGGGATCGAGAGGGACGCAGACGTCGTGGAACACCATTCGGGTCGCCGCAGCACACGCGGCCGGCGAGGGGCCGGACTCGGTCCGTCGACGCGGGCCTACCACCACGCCGTCGCACGCCGCCGCCCGCCCGAGGCGCCGCGCCCGGACCACATCCCGATCCTCGTCACGGTGCCGCGCGGCGCGGTGGTCGAGGTGGCGTGGACGTCGCGGCTCGCCGGCCGGATCGTCGCCGGCACCGTCGTGGCCTCGCTGCTCGCCGGCAGCATCGCCGGTGCGTGCGCGATCCTCGGACGCGTCTGATCGGGAACGACCCGGCCGCGCGCAGGATGACGCCATGACCGACGTGACGCGGGTGGAGACGACGCCGACGATCGCACCGGTGCGACCCCCGGTCGAGACCCCGACCGAGGCGACCCGGCCGATCGACACGGACGGCGGCGACCACGACCGGTTCGCGCACTACTGCCGAAAGGACGACATCACGCGGGCGATGGTCACGGGCGAGGCGATCGTCGCCCTGTGCGGCAAGCAGTGGGTGCCGACCCGCGATCCGGAGCGGTATCCGATCTGTCCGACGTGCAAGGAGCGCAAGGCCGCGGGTTGGAGACTCTGACGTGGCCACGATCCGCGCGCTGACCGGGGTCTACGACGCAGACGGCTCCCTCATCGGTGAGCTCCGGTACTGGGTGGGCGCGCGTCTGGGTCGCGCCCACTGCGCGCTCTGCGACATCACCCACGGGTCCGTGCGCGAACGGCCGGCCTGGCGCGAGTGCCGCGACGGGCTCGCCGTCCCGTTCGAGACGGTGCACCGCGACGAGCAGACGCCGACCGTCGCCGGTGCCACAGCCGGCACCTACCCGGCGGTGGTCGCCACCCTCGACGACGGCACGGCGGTGCGACTGCTCGGCGCCGACGACCTCGCCGTCGCGGCCCGGGCCACGGACCGCCAGAGCGCCCTCCTCGCCGCGGTCGAGGCGGCCGCGACCGCCCGGGGTCTGGACTGGGCCACCGGATCCCTGCGCAGCGCCTGAGGAGCGCGTCCGGGACGGGGCGCCCGAGGTGGGAGGATGGCGGGCGCGTCCACCCCGCCGACGCCGACCTCCCCATGGTGCTCCCTCGCTCCCGCCCCCACGCTCGCCTCGTGCTCGCCGTGCTCCTCGTGGCCGTCGTGGCCGGTGGCGCGGCCCCGGCCGGGGCGGCGCCGCGTCGATCGCCCACGGACCCGGCGACGCGGATCGCGGCGCTGGGTTCGCTCGTCGCGACCGAGGACGCCACGGCGACCGCGGCCGATCGGGACGTGGCCACGCTCGCCGCGCGCCTCGCGGCCCTGCAGCGCGCGGAGGCGGCGGCCCGGGCCCGCACCGACGAACTCGGCGTCGCAGCGACCGAGGCCCGGATCCGGCTCGCCGACGCACGGGCCGCGCTGCAACTCCTCGCGGTCGCCGCGTACCGGGACGGCGCACGCCCGCAGGACCTCCTGGCCATCGTCGACGCGCGCTCGCCGATCGACGCGGTGCATCGCCAGCACCTCGTCGCCCGCTCGGCCGAGATCCGGCGACTCGCGATCGTGCAGGCGCGCCGGGCCGAGCGTGTGGCCCGGAGGGCGGTGCAGGCGGCGCGTGACGCGCGCGATCGCATCCGGCGGGACACCGAGGTGGTGGAGGCCCAGCTCCCGGTCGCGCGCCGACGGGCCGAAGTCGCTCGCCGCCGGGCGACCGTGGCCCGGTTCTGGCTCGCGAGGTGGCGCTCCGTCGAGGCGGGGATCGCGACGCCCATCCGCGGCCAGCCGGTGCTCGGATCCGAGGAGATGGCCCGGTGGTTCGCGGCGACCCGCGGGAGCCGGAACCGCACCACGGTGCCGATGGTGGACCTCGCGCGCGTCTACGTCGAGGAGGGGTCGGCCGAGAACGTGCGCAGCGACATCGCGTTCGCGCAGAGCATCCTCGAGACCGCGGCGTTCCGCTTCCCGGACGGCGGACAGGTCGCGCCGTCCGACAACAACTTCGCGGGCATGGACGCGTGCGACACCTGCCGGACCGGATCGAGGTTCCCGGACGCTCGCACCGGGGTGCGGGCCCAGATGCAGCAGTTGCGCGTGTACGCACAACCCGGACTCCGCAACGCCATGCTCGCGTCCCCGGCCGTGAACCCGCGCCTCGACACCCACTACCTCAAGGGGAAGGTGCAGACCTGGGGCGGCCTCACCGGCACGTGGGCGACGGCCGCCGGGTACGGGGACCGGATCCTCGCGATCTACTGCGAGATGCTCGCCTGGCTCACCGACCGCGCCGGCCTCGACGTCTGATCGGTCGGCTCAGCGCGCGGCCGACGCGCCTTCCGCGCGGTGTCGGGGTGCGGCGACCTCGCCGGGGTGCGGCTGGACCGGGCCGGCTCAGCGTGCGGCGAGGATCGCCTCCGCGGTCCTCCGGCCGGAGAAGAGGGCGCCCTGGATCGATGCGGTGTCGCGGTGGTCGCCGCACACGTACCGGCCGTCGCCGAGCGCGACGGCGCGCCGGGCGTGCAGGGGGGCGCGCTGGTCCGGGTGGCCGTGTTCGATGCGGTCGACCCGCAGCAACTCCCAGGCCGCGACCGCGGGTCCGAACCAGCCGGCGAGCTGCTGGCGCACGGCCGCCGCGAGGTCACTGCCCCCGGTGGTCCCCGGGACCGCGGCCGCGATGAGCCCACGTCCGGGGGGCGCGTAGGTCGGCGCCACCGCGCTCAGCACCGCGACGTTGCGGGCGGGCCCGGCGCCGTCGAGCGCGATCGCCCGGCCGATGCCCGCCGGGGGCTCGGGTGCGGAGAACCACACGCACGCGGCGGCCCGGGATCCGGGGTCGGGGAGGTCGAGGAGGCGTGCAGCGCTGGGACCGTCGGTCGCGACGACGATCGCCTCGGCGGGTGACGCGTCGGCCCCGGCGATCCGGACCGAGCCGGGCGCGATCGACTCGACGCGCGCGCCGAGTTCGATGCAGCCGTCGGGCAGACCCTGCGCGAGCTGCTCGGTGATCGCTCCCATTCCGCGGGCCGGGACCACCGCGTCGCCGGTCGCGAGCATGCGCAGGATCAGGAGGAACCGCCGGGCGGACACCTCGAGGTCGGGGTCGAGCTGGATGCCGGCGAACAACGGCCGCCAGAAGCGTTCGATCATGGCGGCGGAGAACCCGCGCGACCGCAGCAGCTCGTCGGTCGAGCGGTCCGGGGTGCGCAGCAGGTCCGGCACCGTGCCGCGGGTCGCGGCACGCACGAGGCCGAGGAGGCGCACCTTGTCGATCGGGGATCCGATGGGTGCCCGCGCCGTCTCGAGGACGTGGCGCGGCGATCGGATCGGGTCGGCGACGGTCCAGGAACGGTCACCGACCCGCACGACCGCGCCGGGTGCGAACGGCGCGGGGTCGAGGGCCTCGAGGTCGAGGACCCGCTGGACCTCGGGGTACGCGGTCAGCAGGATCTGGAAGCCGCGGTCGAGGCGGTACCCGTCGACGAGGTCCGTGCGGACGCGGCCGCCGACTCCGTCGGAGGCCTCGAGCACGCGGACCTCGACGCCGGCACGGGTGAGGGTGCGGGCGCATGCGAGACCGGCGAGACCGGCCCCGACGATCACGACGGCCATGGGGCGAACCTACCCGGCGGCCTCCGCCCGCCACGCGGCGACGGGCGGCGGAGGGCCGAGGGCCCAGCCGAGCAGCGCGAGCAGCGCGCCCGCGGCGGGTCGCACCGCCAGAGTCTCGAATCCGGGAACCGACGGGAGGCGCAGCAGCATCCGCTGCCGCAGGCTGAGGAGTTCCACCGCGGCCGCGGCGATCACCCCGTAGGTCGGCAGGATCGGGACGGGTAGCGGCGGGAGCATGAGGAACCGCACCGCGTCGTGGGCCGCGGCGCTCGCGCGCACCTCACGGTGCGAGGCCACCCACTCGTGGAGACCGGCGGCCCGGGTCGGCAGGTCGTCGGCCCCGAGGCGCAGTCCGAGCACGCGCATCTCGCGCACGTACCGGTCCGCCTCGTCGTCGGACAGGCCGCCGCCGTAGGTGCGGTAGGCGACGAGGAAGGACTCGACCTCGACGTTGTGCACCCAGGAGAGCAGTGCCGGGTCGCGCGCGTCGTAGGGCCGACCGTCGTCGGCCACGCCGTGGACCCGGCCGTGCACCGCATGGACCGCGGCGATGGATCGCTCCGCGGCCGGCGTGGTGCCGTAGGTCGTGGTCGCGACGTACCGACCGGTGCGGGCGAGGCGGCCGAGGGGATCGGTGCGGTAGCTCGAGTGCTCGGCCACGCCGGCCATCGCCAACGGGTGGAGGCTCTGCACGAGCAGGGCCCGCAACCCGCCGACGAGCATCGAACGGCCGCTGTGGACGCGCCAGGTGACCGAATCGGGCCCGAACAGACCCGGATCCTCGGCATCGGCGATCGGGAACTCGGGGTACTCGCCGTTGCCCGCGGTGAGCAGTCGTCGCACGGCGTCGCCGAGGACCCCGCGGACACGGGCCACGACCGTGCCGGGACCCGAGGCCCCGTCCGGATCGGTCACCTCAGCCGGCGAGGAGTTCGCGCCCGGAGCTGACGCACGAGGGATGGCGCAGCTTCGAGAGGGCCCGGGCCTCGATCTGGCGGATCCGCTCGCGGGTGAGGCTCAGGTTCGAGCCGACCTCGTCGAGGGTCGCCGGCTCCCCGCCGTGCAGGCCGTGGCGCATCGTGAGGATGGCCCGCTCGCGCTCGTCGAGGACCGCGACCATGCGCTCGACCTCGCCGGGCAGGGCGGCCCGGACCGACTCCTCGGCCGGGTCGAGCGCGTTGAGGTCGGCGACGATGTCACCGAGGCCGTCCTCGGCGTCCTCGCGCAGCGGCTGGTCGAGCGAGATGGTGTCGGCCGCGTAGATGAGCAGTTCCTCGACCCGCGCCGGGGACATGCCGCAGTCCTCGGCGAGCTCCTCGTTGGTCGGCCAGCGGCCGAGTTCTCCCTCGAGGCGTGTGGCCGAACGCTTCACCGCGAGCACCTCGTCGAAGGCGTGGGCCGGGAGGCGGATCGTGCGACCGGTGTTCGCGATGCCGCGCTGGATCGCCTGACGGATCCACCACGTCGCATACGTCGAGAACTTGAAGCCCTTGCGCCAGTCGAACTTCTCGACCGCACGGATGAGCCCGAGGTTCCCCTCCTGGACGAGGTCGAGCAGCGAGAGTCCGTGGTGCTGGTAGCGGCGGGCGACCGAGACGACGAGGCGGAGGTTCGCCTCGACGAACTCGTCGCGGGCCCGCTCGCCGTCGCGCACGGCACGACGCAGCTTCGTGGCGCGGGAGCCGGCGGCCCCACCGTCGAGCTCGGCCTGCGCGGCGCGTCCGCCCTCGATGGCCTGGGCGAGGCGCGCCTCGTCGTCCTTGGTGAGCAGCGCGACGCGACCGATCTCGTCGAGGTAGGTCGCGATGAGATCGCGCTCGCTGGCGTCGTCCCGGCGGAGTGCGCCTCCAGCAGCCATGCCCGTTCCGTCCTCGTCACCCGTGGGCCCGCTCTGGGCCTCGGCACAGGGTCTACGGATCCGGGGCCCGGACCGGATGGCGCCGGATCAGACCGGAGGGGACGCCGCCGCCGTGGTCGCCGGCGCTCCGGGCCCGGCGGGTGTGCCGGCCACCCGGGCCCCCGGATCGGCGGCGGGCTGGAGGGTCGTGAGGGCGAGGAGGCAGGGGACCATGACCGCCAGCATCATGCCGGGGACCGTGATCCCGGAGTCGTTGAGGAGCATCCCGAGGACGGCCATGACGGCGAACGCGATGCCCCCGGACCGCAGGGAACCCACGACCTCGGCGAGGCGGCGCAGCCACGGGGTGCCCCAGCCGAGGTACGCGAGGAACCCGAGGAGCGCGAGGGATGCGATCACCCAGGTCGGGACCGCGAAGGTCTGGACCATGAGCCCGGCCTTGCGGACGATGACCGTCCAGAACCCGACGAAGCCCTCGTCCCCGATCTTCTCGAAGAAGCGGCCGACGTGGGTCCGGGACCCGCGAGGCCGGAGGAGGTCGAGGAGTCCCACGACGAGACCGGCGCCGACGAGCGCGACGGCGAACCACGCGACGGTGCGCTTGGTGATCCGGCGTCCGGCGGCGAGCCACAGGAACACGCCGAACGCGGGTGCGTTCGAGATGGCGCCGCCGAAGTCCTGGCCCCAGGGTGGTGCGGCGACGACGACGAGCACCGCCCCGAGCAGCGCGGTCGCGATGGGCACGCCGCGACGCGCGCCGAGGCGCGCCACGAGGAGTGTGGCCAGGATGAGCGCGGACGCGCTGAGTTGGGCCGAGGCCGGGTTGCCGATGCCCGCGACCCGGACGCCGACGGTCGGCGCGTACCCGAACACGGTCGCGAACTGCAGGTGGGCGCCGGCGAGCACGTCGAGCACGTGGAGCAGCACGATCGCTCCGGTCGCGACCATGACCGGGAGCATCCACTGGATCCGTCCCGCCGCCAGCGCGACCGCGCCGAAACCCATCGCGAACGCGATCACCGCGATCCAGTAGGGGCCGGCCCCCCAGTCCGGGAACCCCAGGGGTTCGGTGAGGAACGTGGCGACGATGAGGCCGAGCACCGAGAGGCACAGCCAGGCGTGCACGCGCCGGAACCGGGCGAGCGCCGGGACCATCAGGACGGCGAGGCCCGCGAGTGCGACCACGACGACCGTGGCGGCGAGGACGACCATCGCCGTGCCAATGGTGCCGTCACGGAACATGGAGGCCCGGTTCTCGCGGGCCAGGCGTTCGACCCGTCCGGCGAAGGTCCCGCCGCTTGCGGTGCGCTCGATCGGGCGGCCCTCCATCGCACTCGGCGCCTCGATGCCGAGGTGCTCGAGCACCGTCGGCGCGATGTCCTGGAGTGCGACGTAGCCGGCCCGACGCGTGGTCGAACTCTCGACGAGTCCCGGTTCCATGCCGGGCCCGTGGATCGCGAAGATCCCGAGGTTCTTCGCGTAGGAGGGTTGGAACGCGCCGAACACGACCACGAGGTCCCGGGTCGGATCGGTGCGCTCGAGCACCTGGCCCATGAGCCGGTCGGTCCGGCGGAGGGCAGCGCGACGTTGCCGTTCGCGCTGGTCGGCGGTGACGAACCTGCGGTACGCGTCGGCACGGGCGAGGTCGGACCCCTCCACGAGCACGACCCGTTCGTCGGCCCAGACCCGGTCGAAGGCCCGCACCGCCGCGTCCCGATCGATCGTGAGGCCGTAGGGCGCCTCCGGGGTCGGGGCGAGGATGCCGGAGGACACCGTCCCCGCGGGCACGCGCCCGGCCCGGTCGGCGACCGCGAGCGCCGCCTCGCGGTGGAACTCGAAGTCCGTCTCGCCCTCACCGCGATCGGCGTTGGCGATGACGGCGCGGCCCCAGCCCGCGGTGCGCAGCGTCGATCCGAGGAGCCCGGGCTCCGAGTCGAAGAGCAGCGCCTCGTTCGCGGTGACGAGCGCCGGGAAGCCGAGGGCGCCCATGCGTGCATCGAGCGGCGCGCCGGTGCGGCGTTCGTAGACCACGGCGCCGTCCACGCCGCCGAACGGTTCACCCGACTGCACGACCGTGCCGTCGTCGGTTCCGCCGCCCGAGGTGCGCGTCCCCGCGCCGATGGTGGCGTACCCGTCGCCCGCGTCCGTGGTGCGCTGCGTCGTGCGCAGCATGAGGTTCGCGATGCCCGATCCGCCGAGCAGTCCCTCGAGGCTCGGCAGGCGGTGGTCGCGCACGTCGGCCCAGGTCACCGTCGGGAGCGCGAGGAGCAGCACCCGTCGGGGTGTCGGCGCCGCGGGTTGCGCGCCGGCGGGCGCGACCTGCGCGACCTGCGCGATGAGGGCGGAAGCGACGAGCCCGAATGCCCCGATGTGGCCCAGGATGCGGTTCGGGGTCCGGAACGGGCTCGGCATGCACCGCCGATCATGCCACCGCGCCGGTGCGAGGTCGCGGCGCCGCCCGCGCGCGCCCGCTCCCGGTGCGGCAGAATGGCGGGTGCCGGCGACGATCGTCGCCGATCCTTCGCTCCGGGATCCGCCCGTGCCCACCGAGACCCTCGCTCCCGCAACCGTCAGCCGCAGCCCGGTCACCCGACCGACGCTCGCGCTGTTCCTCGTGCTGCTCGTGCTCGCGGCGGCACTGCGCGCGCCGGGGTGGGTGGTGCCGGTCTTCAACTCTGACGAGTCGTACCTCGCGACCCAGGCTGAGGTCATCAACGAGGGTGGGCGCCTCTACGAGGACGCCACGGACCGGAAGCCGCCGGTCGTCCCGTACCTGTACGCGGTGACGTTCCGAGCCTTCGGCACCACTGCGCTGTGGTCGGTCCGCCTCGTGGCGACGGTGGTCGTCGCACTCACTGGTCTCCTGCTCGCGCTCGAGGCGCGTCGACGGTGGGGGGAGCGGGCGGCATGGACGGCGGGCGTCCTCTGGGTGTGCGCGACGGTCATGTTCGCGCCCCAGGACGGCCAGGCCGCCAACTTCGAGATCTTCATGCTGCTGCCCATGACAGCTGGGATCCTCCTCGCCGTCCGGCAGCGGCCCGGCGCGGCGGGTGCCGCCGTCGCGCTGGCCACGCTCGCGAAGCAGACCGGCGCAGCGGCGCTGCTGCCGGTCGCGTACCTCGTGACCCGCAACGGCCCGCGACGCGGGTTGCGGCGGGCCGCGCTCGGCTTCTCGATCCCGCTCCTCGCCGTCGCGGTGCTCGTCGGGCCGCGGGACCTGCTCTTCTGGGCGGTGCTCGGCAACGGTTCGTACGTCGGCCTCGATGCCGCGTCGTTGTACGTCGTCGGGATGTTCGCCCTCATGACCGCCGCGTTCGCGGCCTGCCAGGCGCCGCTGCTGTTCTGGATCCCCGCGGCCTGGCGGGACCGCGACCGGCGTGGCGCGGAGCGGGATCTCTGGATCTGGCTCGCGTCGTCGTGCGTGGCGGTGGCCTTCGGCTTCCACTTCTTCGGCCACTACTACCTGCAGTTGCTGCCGCCCATGGTGCTGCTCGCAGCCGGCTCGCTGGCCGCCGCATCCGAGGTCGCGTTGCGCCGCACCCTCGCGGTCGCCGTGGTCGGGGCGCTCGGCTTCTCGGCCCTCGGGTACTGGGTGCGGCCCTTCGATGACGAGCCGCGGTACGAGAGCGTGAGCGCGTACCTCGTGGACCACGTCGAGCCGAGCGACCGCGTGCTCGTGTGGGGGCAGGTGCCGGAGATCTACTGGGCCTCGGGCGCCCGGCCGGCGACCCGGTTCGTGACCACCGGGTTCCTCACCGGCCACTGGGGCGGTCGGCCGGCCTCGCCCGATACGGTCGAGGAGGCGACGCCGGGGGCGTGGCAACTGTT
Organism: Actinomycetes bacterium; assembly: GCA_046074845.1. Taxonomy (GTDB): domain Bacteria; phylum Actinomycetota; class Acidimicrobiia; order IMCC26256; family IMCC26256; genus IMCC26256. The sequence continues at coordinate 26,999 of JBJTOY010000033.1, forward strand.
CTTCACCGACTTCGCCGCACACCCGCCGGAGTACGTGCTCGACACCTCGCCCGCCGCGATCCGTGGCTCCGAGCTGTACCCGATCGCGCGGTTCCCCGAACTGCAGCGCGTGATGGACCGGCGGTACCGCTTCGTCGAATCGATCGACGGCATCGCGATCTACGAGCGCGTGGATCCCGTCACCCGCTGACGAGCGCCTCGCTGACCTCCCACAGTCGCGCCGCGGCCGCCGCGTCGGTGGCCCGAGCGCTCGCCCGCCGCTCCCGCGACTTCACGAAGTACGCGCCGGTCACGCCGGCGACCCCCGCGTCGCGACTCAGGAACACGCTCGTCGCCGCGCCGGCCTCCGGCGGGATCGCGAACAGGCGCGCGCCGAGCCCGAAGAACCAGTCGAGTCCGCCGCTGTCGCCGTCCCGCCCGAACCGGCTGTCGACGTAGCCGGGGTGCAGGGAGTTCGCGGTGACGCCGGTGCCCGCGAGGCGCCGCGCGAGCTCGTTCGTGAACAGGATGTTCGCCAGTTTCGAGCGGGAGTAGACGGGGAAGGCCGAGTACCGGCGGGTGGCCTGGAGGTCATCGAAGTCGAGCCCGTTGCGGGCGAAGGTGTGCGCGTTCGAGGACACCACGACGACCCGGGCCGGCGCGCTCGCGACGAGGCGCTCCCGCAGGAGGTCGGTGAGCAGGAAGTGGCCGAGGTGGTTCACCCCGAAGGTCGTCTCGAAGCCGTCCTCGGTCTCGGTGCGCTGCTGCAGCAGCAGGCCCGCGTTGTTCACGAGGACGTCGATCCGGTCGGTGGCCGCGAGCACCCGGTCGGCGAAGGCGCGCACCGAGGCCAGGCTCGCGAGGTCGAGCGGCATGACCTCGACCGTCGCGCTCCCGCTGCGCTCCACGATCTCGGCGCGCGCGGCCTCGCCGCGTGCGGCGTCGCGGGAGGTGAAGATCACCCGGGCGCCGTTGCGGGCAAGACCCACGGCGGTCTCCTTGCCGATCCCCGCGTTGCCGCCGGTGATGACGACCGTGCGTCCATCCATCGTGCCCATGTGTGCGTCCCTCGTTCGGTGGTGGTGCCCGGAGGTTACGGCGCGCCCGAGAACGCGAGAGTGGCCCGCACCGGACGATGATCGGACCCGACGTCGTCGCCCACCCCCGCGTCGAGCACCCGCACGGAGCGGTCGACCCAGATGTGGTCGATCTGGCTGTGCGGACGCGGGGCGGGCCAGGTCCGGCCGCGCACGGCCCGGCGCCGGCCGCGCAGCACGGCGGCGATCGGCGGGCCCCACATGTTGCAGTCGCCGGCGATCACCGACCGACCGCCGAGGGCCCGGAGCGCATGGTCGAGGCGTTCGAGCTGAGGGAGGGATCCCCAGAGGCGATGCGACGCGTGCACACCGGCGACCGTGACCTCGGCCCCGGAGGCCAGCGTCACCGTGAGGGCGAGGCCGAACCGGCGGGGGATCGCGTCGCCCGGCGCGTGACCGAGGTCGAACGCGTGTCGGGCCGTGACCGGTCGTCGGGAGATGACTGCCAACCCGCAGTCGCCCGTCGGTCCGTCGGGGATCGCGAGGTGGCGGGGCCGGGCCGGGTTCCGGTCGCTCATCATCGGGAGCTCGTGGAGGGTCGCCCCGAGGAGGACGGCGATGGTGGCCGCGTACCCGGGACCGCCGTTCGGGCGCCAGGACTCCTGCAGCACGAGCACGTCGGGGTCGAGTGCGACCGCGGCGCCGACCACGTCGAAGGGTCGCCCGGCGAGGGTGACCCCCCAGTGCGTGTTGAAGCTCGCGATCGTGAGGGTGTCCATGCGACTCGCCGACGGTCCGGGTGCGTTCGGCACCGTAGCCGCCGCGCCCCGTAGTCTCGCCGTCGCTCGAACGACGATCGCAGGGGAGTGGTGGAGATGACCGAGGTGCTGGCGGGGTACGACCTCTCGGGACAGGTGGCGGTGCTCACCGGCGCCGGGAGCGGCATCGGTCGGGCGACCGCGACGACGCTCGCGTCGGTCGGGGTGACGGTGGTCTGCGCCGACATCGACGAGGACGCGGCCCGGCTCACCGCGCAGTCGATCGTGGAGGCGGGCGGCACGGCGTCTGCGGTCCGCACCGACGTGACCGCCCGGGCCGACATCGACGCGCTGGTGGACGGCGCGGTCGCAGCGCACGGTCGCCTCGACATCATGGGCAACATCGCCGGCGTCCCCCACAACCGACTGGTCGCCGAGGTCACCGACGAGGAGTTCGAGCGCATCCTCGCGATCAACATGAAGAGCGTCTTCTACGGCTGCCAGGCCGCGATCCGGCACATGGTGCCGCAGGGCTCCGGCAGCATCATCAACGTGTCCTCCGGCGCGATCGACACCCCGGCCCCGACGCTGGCCTGCTACGCGATGACGAAGGCCGCGGTGGCGATGCTCACCAAGACCCTCGCCACCGAGGTCGGTCCGAACGGCGTGCGGGTGAACGCGATCGCGCCGGGCGTCATCCACACCAACTTCTCGAAGCACAACTACACCGACGCCGAGGGCAACGAGGACCCCGAGCGAGTGGAGAAGTACAAGTCCCGCTTCGGGAACATGGCGCCGCTGCGCCGGGTCGGCGAGGCCCAGGACGTCGCGGACAGCATCCTGTTCCTGTGCTCGGGTGGCGCGTCGTTCATGACCGGCCAGATCCTGCGGCCGAACGGCGGCACCGCGATGCCCTGGTAGGACCCTCGATCGGGTCCGGCCTCCGTGCCCGGGTCCGGGTCGCCCCACCGGGTACCCTGACGCATCGGAACCGCTCGGTTCCGCGGGTCAACCTCACGCCGGTGCCCCCTCCCCGACCCCGGGTCGGCCGGACGGGCACCCCGCCGGCAGGGAGTGCGACCCACACGTGGCGCAAGCCCCTGCCAGGAGATCCGACGTGATCGAGACCACCACCTTCGAGGCGCTCGGCGTCTCGCCCGAACTCATCGGCGCGCTCGCCGAGACGGGCATCACCGCTCCGTTCGCGATCCAGAACCTCACGATCGGTGACGGCATCGCCGGCCGCGACGTGTGCGGCAAGGCCAAGACCGGGAGCGGCAAGACGCTGGCGTTCGGGCTCCCGATGCTCCAGCGGGTGTCGGTGGCCGGGCCGAAGCGGCCCACCGGCATGATCCTCGTGCCGACCCGCGAGCTCGCGGTGCAGGTCAAGGATGCACTCAGCCCGCTCGGCAGGGCCACCGGGGTGCGGGTGAAGGCCATGTACGGCGGCGTGTCGATGGATCCGCAGATCGACGCGCTCCGCAAGGGGGTCGAGATCATCGTGGGCACCCCGGGTCGACTCATCGACCTGCTCGAG
>JBJTOY010000034.1:0-18555 GCA_046074845.1 Actinomycetes bacterium
ACGTCGGGGGGCCCCCGGGTGTGGACGTTTTGGGGAGGAGCGAGAGAAGGGGGTGGGTCACGGTCGCTTTGTCCTGGGGGGCGTTGTCCCCCCCCACCACCCGCAGGTACTCGATCGACTCGAACGAGCACACGACCTCGAGCGCGCTCAGGAGCTCGCGGGCGTCGGTGGCGGCCCGTCCGCGCAACTCGCGCTCGAACTGGACCTCGAGCTGCTCGCGGAGCAGGTTGCGGCGTTCTCGGATCGTACGGCGCATGGCGGCCGACTGATCGATGAGGTGGCGGCCGCCCCGCACGACCGGCGCGACGGCGTCGTGGATCGCGATGCGCTGGTGCGCGAGGGCCGAGGCGCGCTCGGCCCGGGTGCCGGTGGCGTCGGGCGCGTCGTGGAGCGCGCCGATGCGCTCCCACTGCTGCTCGACCGCGGTCTCCACCAGGGAGTCGAGGTCCTCGAAGAGGCGGAACACGGTGCGCACGGACACACCGGCCCGGTCGGCCACCTCAGCCGCGCTCGGGCGCAGCTCGCCCTCGCGGCAGAGGGCGAGGAGTGCCTCGACAACCGCGTCGTGGCTGCGCTGCGAGCGCGCCCGGCGCCCGTCGACCGTGCTGTCGTCGTTCGTGAGCGCGCGCGTGATGCTCGTGGTGGCGTCGGGTTTCGGCACGAGGTCAGGGTAGGAAATGGCAGTCGGAGTGTCAACTTCTGTTGACACCGCGCGAAGGCCGTCCGTACGATCCGGTCGATGCCGTCCCGCCGTTCGCACGTCAGAATCCACGCGTCGGCCGACCGGGTCTGGTCGATGGTGCGCGACCCACTCGACTGGGCGTGGTTCCCCGAACTCGGGGTCATGACCATGGACGGCGACCGCCGGCACGTCACCCTGCCCTCGGGGCTGCCGATCGTCGAGCAGATCGTGAACGTCGACGACACCCTGCGACGGTTCCAGTACGTCATCGTCGACAACTTCGTGATCTCGGACCACCTCTCGACGATCGACGTCATCGATCTCGAGGACGGCACCTGCCTCGTCACGTACTCGCTCGAGATCACGCCCGATGCGATGGCCATCATCATCGGGTACGCGACCCGTCGGGCCATCCACAACCTGCGTGACCTCGCCGAAGGGAACTGATCGTGGGCCGTCGCATCCTCTTCGTCACCACGGACCAGCAGCGCTACGACGGGCTGGGATGCAACGGCGGCACGGTCGCCCGGACGCCGGTCATCGACGGCATCGCGGCCGACGGCGTCCGGTACGAGCGGGCCCACCCGCCGAACGTCGTGTGCATGCCGTCGCGCTCCACGATGATCACCGGCCAGCACGTCCACCACCACGGCGTCTGGATGAACGGCGTCCCGCTCCCCGCCGATGCGCCGAGCGTCGCCCGCTACCTCCGGGAGGAGGCCGGCTACCGCACGGCCCTGCTCGGCAAGGCCCACTTCTAGCCGCTGCTCGACCCCTTCCTCATTTTCGAGGAGAACCGGATCGCCATGTCCGACTCGTTCGGACCGGTGCGGGGCTTCGAGCACGCCGAGTTCGCGACCCACGCGGCGCGCGGGTACTCGCACTACGCGCAGTGGATCGCCCGGGAGCACCCCGACGCCGCCAACGGCTTCTACCCGGTGCTCAACTTCAGCCTCGAGGTCAACGAGGCGGGCGGTGGCGACACCGGTGCGCCCCAGGTCGCGATCAACCCGGTTCCCCGCGAGTGGTACCAGACCGACTGGGTGGCCGACCGCACGATCTCGTGGCTCGAGTCGTTGGAGGCGGACGACGACTTCTTCTGCTGGATGTCGTTCCCGGACCCACACCACCCGTGGGACCCGCCGCAGGCGGAGATGGGTCGGTACGACTGGCGGGACCTCGACCTGCCTGAGGGGTACCCGGTCGACCGCGCGACGCGTGAGGCGATCCTCGACGCCAAGCCGACCCACTGGCGACGCTGGTACGACGGCACGCTGGTGTCGAACTACGAGGCGCCGCGGGCCTGGGTCCCGTCCACGCTCACCCCGGAGCAGATCCTCGAGATCACCGCACGTGTCCACGTGAAGAACGAACTCATCGACGAGGCGCTCGGCCGGGTCATGGCGGTGCTCGACGCCCGAGGCTGGACCGACACCACCGACGTCATCTTCACGACCGACCACGGTGAGTTCCAGGGTGACTTCGGTCTGCTGTTCAAGGGCCCGTACCACGTCGACTCGCTCATGCGGCTGCCGATGATCTGGCGTCCGGCGCCGAGCGCGGGCGTCGACGCGTCGGTCGTGTCGGCCCCGGTCGGCATCCTCGACCTCGCGCCCACCTTCTGCGAGATCGCCGGACTGCCCGTGCCGGAGTGGATGGACGGCGCGCCGCTGCCGGTCTCAGACGCCGCGGCCGACGCCCAGGGCCGCGACTCCGTCGTGACCGTGTGGGACTCCGTGCACCCGAACGGGACCGCCATCCACCTGCGCACGATCCACCGCGACGGGTGGACGTGCACGGCGGCGCTGCCGGGCACCGTGCACGACGGCACCGAGGGCGAGCTCTACTGCCACGCCGAGGACCCGCTCCAGCGCGTCAACCGCTGGGACGACCCGAGCGTGCGTGCCCTGCGCGACGACCTCGTCGCCGCCTGCCTGGCCGAGCTCCCGGCCTGGGGCGACGACCCGGCCCCGCTCGCCGCCCCGGTCTGATCCGTCCGCGCCCCGGTCGCCGGCGGCGGGGGATGGGTAGCCTGCGCCGCATGGCCGACCTCGTCATCCGCAACGCCACGATCATCGACGGGACGGGGGCCACCGCCACGACCGGCGACCTCGCGGTCGAGGGTGAGCGCATCGTCGCGGTGGGCGACTGCTCCGACGTCGCGACGGTGGGGGCCCGGGTCATCGACGCCGAGGGTCTGCTGCTCACGCCGGGCTTCGTCGACCTGCACACGCACTACGACGGGCAGATCACCTGGGACCCCATCGTGGCCCCGTCGTCGGTGCACGGCGTGACCTCGGTGGCGGTCGGCAACTGTGGCGTCGGGTTCGCGCCGGCCGCGCCGGACCGTCACGACTGGCTCATCGGTCTCCTCGAGGGCGTCGAGGACATCCCGGGCACTGCGCTCGCCGAGGGCCTCACGTGGAACTGGGAGTCCTTCCCCGAGTACCTCGACGCGGTGGCGGCGATGCCGCGCACCCTTGACGTCGCGAGCCACGTGCCCCACGCGGCGCTGCGCACCTACGTGATGGGCGATCGAGGTGCCGACCACACCGCCGAACCGACGGATGACGAACTCGCGCGCATGGCCGCGCTGCTCGGCGAAGCGCTCGACGCCGGCGGCATCGGCTTCGCGACCTCGCGCACCGAGATCCACCGCACGAAGGACGGCGCGAACATCGGCACGCTCACGGCCGGGGAGCGGGAACTGCTCGCCCTCGCCGAGGTCATGCGGGCGCGTGGCCGTGGGGTCACCCAGCTCATCTCGGACTGCTACCTGTCGACGGATGAGGAGTTCGCGGCCCGCGAGGTCGACCTCATCGAGGCGTTCGCCCGCACCTCCGGTCGCCCGCTGTCCTTCACGGTCCAGCAGCCGTACCACGCGCCCGACCGTTGGCGGTACCTGTTCGAGCGGGTGGAACGGGCCCGCGCCGCCGGCCTCGACCTCAAGCCTCAGGTCGCGACCCGTCCGATCGGCGTGCTCGAGGGCCTCGAGGCCACCGCGAACCCGTTCCTGTTCTGTCCGTCCTACGGGCCCCTGCAGTTCATGCCGCTGGCCGAGCGCGTGGCGGCCCTGCGCGACCCGGCGCTCAAGGAGCGCATCCTGCGCGAGCACGCCGAGCTGATGGCGGCGGTCCCCGACGGGCTCTTGCGGCAGCTGTCCGGGGGCTTCGACGTCATGTTCCGGCTCACCGACCCGGTCGACTACGAACTCGACCCCTCGGACTCGCTGGCGGCGACCGCGGCGCGCGCCGGCGTGGACGTGACGTCGCTCGCCTACGACACCCTCCTCGAGGAGGAGGGGCGTCGACTCATGTACATCCCGCTCTTCAACTACGCGAACCACTCCTTCGACGACATCGCCGAGATGATCCGCGCGCCGTACTCACTGTTCGGTCTGTCCGACGCCGGGGCGCACTGCGGCGCGATCTGCGACGCCTCGATGACGACCTCCACGCTCACCGTGTGGGCCCGCGACCGCAAGCACGGCGAGCGACTCCCGCTGGAGTGGCTCGTGCACGGGCACACGCAGCGCACGGCGGCCCACCTCGGGTGGCTCGACCGGGGCGTGCTCGCCCCCGGGTACCTCGCCGATCTCAACCTCATCGACCTCGATCGACTCGCGTGTCGCCCGCCCCGGATCGTGCACGACCTGCCGGCGGGCGGTCGTCGCCTCGTGCAGGACGCGGCGGGGTACCGAGCCACGGTCAAGCGCGGGCTCGTGACCTTCGAGGACGGCGAGCACACGGGTGCCCTCCCGGGCACGCTCCTTCGGGGCGCACAGCCCGCTCCCGCCTAGATTGCCGCCGGGCCGGGCGGCTCGGAACCACGACGATCGAGGGGTGCACATGACGGCCAGGGACGGGTTGCTCTCCGGGGTCCGGATCATCGAGTTCTCGATGCTCGGCCCGGCTGCCATCACGACCGCGCTCGCCGACCTCGGGGCCGACGTCATCAAGGTGGAGCCACCGCAGGGCGACTACGTGCGGCGGATGACCTGGCCGATCGTCGAGGGCGTGTCCCTCATGCACCTCCACGTCAACCGGGGCAAGCGCAGCCTCACGTTGGATCTGCGCACGGAGGCGGGCATCGCGCTGGCCCTCGACCTCATCCGCGAGGCTGATGTGGTCGTCGAGGCGATGCGGCCCGGCGGGCTGGCGCGTCGCGGGCTCACCTTCGAGCGGATGCAGGCGGTGAATCCGCGCATCGTGGAGTGCACCATCTCCGGGTACGGCATGACCGGGCCGTACGAGACCCTGGCGAGCCACGGGATCGCCTACGACGCGTGGGCCGGCATCTTCGAACCGGCGATCGACGACCACGGCTACCCGACGATACCGAACCACGTCTCGATCGGCATCAACGCGGCCCCGCTCTTCGGTGGCCTCGGCATCCTCGCCGCGGTCATCCGCGCCCGCGAGACCGGTACCGGGTGCGCCATGGAGATCGCGCAGTCGGACGCGGCCGCGGCCTTCGACTGGTACCGGAGCGAATCCTTCAAGGCCTACGAGCGTCCCCAGTCCGAGGTCACCGGCAACGCGGCCGATGGCTACGAGCGGCGCGCCCCGGCCATCGCGGGCATGCGGGGTGGCGTGCGGTACCAGGTCTACGCGTCGGCCGACGGGCACGTGCTCTTCATGGCGTCCGAACAGCACTTCTGGAGATCGTTCTGCGCGGCGGTCGACCGCACCGACATGTTCGAGCGGTGGCCCGGGTCGGAGTACGGCGACCATGCCCGGGGCAACCTCGAGATGCAGGCCGAACTCACCGAGATCTTCCGCGCCCGCACGACCGCGGCGTGGGTGCAGTTCGGCATCGAGGTCGACGTCCCGATCGCACCGGTGAACACGCCCCAGACGCTCCAGGACGACCCGCAGTTCGCGGCACGGTTCTCGTGGATCCCGAAGGAGCGCCTCGGGGCCGACCAGTTGGGGTTCCCGATCGTGATCGAGGGACAGGAGCCGCTCGTGCCGACGAAGGCGCCCGAGGTCGGGGAGCACACCGACGCGGTGCTGGCGGACGTGCTCGGGCTCGACGCGGCGGCCATCGCCGGGCTGCGCGAGCAGGGCGCCCTCGGCTAGCCGAGCAACGGGTCGGCGTACGAACCGCCCGGCCGCACGCCGGGCAGGACCGCGTACACCCCGCTGCCCACCGCCGTGACGTAGGTGCGCAGGGCGTCCGCGGTGGCGAGCCGTCGTTGGATCGGCACGAACTGCTCGCGGGGGTCCCGCTGGTAGGCGAGGAACAGCAGGCCGGCGTCGAGGTCCCCGGCCTCGGTGGTGCCGGCGCTGTAGTTGTACCCCCGACGCAGGAGCCGGGCGCCCCCGTTCGCCGCGGGCGAGGCCACGCGGATGTGGGCCCCGGCCGGGATGGCCTGCGACCCGCGACCCCGGAGGATCGGTGCGCTCGACTCGGTGCCGCCGGTGAGGGGCGCGCCCGTCGAACGGATCCTCCCGATCGTCTCCTGCTGGTCGTCGAGGGTCTCGGCGTCCCAAGCCGCGAGGTCCATGCGGATCCGTCGGACCACGAGGTAGGTGCCGCCCCGCATCCAGCGCGGCTCGTCCCCGGCCCACACGACGCGGTCGAACTGTGCGGGCGCCGGGTTCACCGTGCCGTCCTTGAACCCCATGAGGTTGCGCGGGGTCGGACTCTCGGTGCCCCGCGGGGTTCCGAGGAACCCGTCGATCGACCATCGCACCCGGACCAGCCCAGCGCCCGTGACCGTGAGGGCGTGGATCGCATGGAAGGCCACCTGGGCATCGTCCGAGCACGCCTGCACGATCAGGTCACCGTCGCTCCACCGGTCGACGAGCGCGTCGCCCTCGAAGGCGGGCAGGTCGGCGAGGGGGGCGGGCCGGCGCGTCGAGAGACCGAAGCGCGCGCCCGACGCTCCGGAGAGGAGCGAGGGTCCGACGCCGACCGTGATCGTGAGTCCGGACGGACCCAGTCCCATCGCCTCGCCGGGATCGTTCGGGGCCCGGGTCACGTCCAGCACGGGACCGGCGGGCAGGCCGCGGGTCATGCGCTCGGCCGCGATGGTCCAGGCGTCGAGGAGGGACCGCAGGCCGGCGCGGTCCGTCGCGGTGACGTCGAACGCGGCCACCGTGGCGTGGCGAGGCGCGGGGTCGGTGATCCCGGCCTGGTGACGACCGTGGAAGGGGACGACCCGCGCGGTCCCGTTCGACCGTGGTCCGGCCCCGGGTGCCGCACCGGCCACGCCCGGTAGCGCGCCGATGCCGACGAGCCCGCCGGCCGCACCGAGGCCGCCGAGCACGGCGCGACGGGACACCCGCGGCGCGGTGGTGCCGTCGTCGGTCGGACCGTCCACGGAGTCGGTCAACCCCAGTAAGTGCCGTCGAGCATCCGACGCAGCGCGGGGCGGTGGTAGATGACCTCGTCGGGGTCCTCGGGCCACACCGCCTGCCCGAAGCGGACCGTCCGCTCGTGCACGCGGGTCATGACCACGGCGTGGCGCAGCGCCGCGTACACCTCGAAGAACTCGAGGTGCTCGAGGGGCACACCGGCGGCCGCCTCGTAGGTGGCCCGCACCCGGTCGCGGTGCATGAAGTCGGGGAGGCCCGGCATCTCGAGTTGCTCGGTGATCTCCTGGAAGAACACGTGGAGGAAGATCATCCAGCCCACGTCGAGTCCGCGCGGCGCCAGCCCCGCCATCTCCCAGTCGAGGACGGCGGCCGGTGTGAACCCGTCGTACATGATGTTGCCGATGCGGGAGTCACCCCAGGAGACGACGGTCTGGCCCTCGTCCATCGGCCAGTGATCCTCGAGCCAGGCGAACGCCTCGTCGATGATCGGGTGCGTGCGACCGTTGCGGACCCACTCGTAGTAGGCGCGCTGGGCCTCGACGTGCCGGCGCAGGTGGGTGTCGCCGGGCGCGTCGAACTCGAGGAACGCCACGTCGGCGTTCGCCGGGTTGAGCGTGTGCAGTTCGGCGAGGGCCTCCACCGTGGTGCGCTCGAGCGTCGCCCGCTCGTCCGCCGTGGCCTCGAGGACCCAGCCGTCCATCGTGTAGGGCGGGATGTCGGGCGGTACGCGTCCGTCGACGCGGTCCATGACGAAGAAGGTCGCGCCGAGCGGACCGGGATCGGTCTCGAGCCACCGCATCGTGGGGACCGGCACCCGGGTGCGCTCGCCGACGAGGGAGATGACGCGGAACTGCGAGGCGAGGTCGTAGACCGGGAACACCGGCGTGTCGACGGTGTCCGGTTCCACCCGGGCGACGAGGTCGGCCCGGTGCTCGCCCTGAGCGTCGCGCCAGGACGCATCGAAGAGCAGGGTCTCGCTCGACATCCCGTTGGACGCCGGGCTGGTGACCTCACCAACCCGCACGGCCTCGGCGTCCGGCAGACGCCCGACCAGCCACGCCTCCAACCGGTCGCGCAGGGCACCCGGATCGCGGCTCGTACGCGCCAGACCCTCCTCGAGCGCCGTGCGGTCGGGGGGCGGCGCGGTGTTCGGATCGCTCATGGCCCGGAGTCTGCCCCGTCACGGCGCGGGGTGGCGAGCACGGGGGCTGCCATAGTGGTCGGCGGATCCGATGCGGGGGAGGGGCGACGATGGGTGCGGGTACGTGGGAGAGCCACCACGCGATCACGGGGCTGATGTTCCGCTACACCGAGGTCGTCGACGCCGGTGACTTCGACGGCATCGGCGCCCTCCTCGCCGACGCTGCGCTCACCGCCGAGGGTGCGCCGGGCGAGACCCGGGGTGCGGCGGCGATCGCCGCCTACTACCGGTCCATGAACCGGGTGCACCCGGACGGAACGCTGCGGACCCGGCACCTCACCGTGAACGTCATCACCGACATCGACGAGGAGGCCGGGACCGCGACGGCACGCTCGGGGTTCGTGGTCCTGCAGCAGACCGCGGCGCTGCCCCTCCAGCCGATCGTCACCGGGCGGTACCACGACCGGTTCGAGCGGATCGACGGCCGGTGGCGGTTCGCGCAGCGGCACATGATCGTCGACCACGTCGGTGACGTGCGTGAGCACCTCACCTTCGACCTCGGGCGCTTCGTCGACGGCGCGTGAGCGTCGGCGCGGGTGGGATCGTCGACGGTGCGTGAGCGTCGGCGCTCAGGCCTCGATGGCCGTCATGTCCTCGGCGAGGATGATCTCGCCGTCGAAGTGCGCCGCCGCGAGATCGACCCACTCCTGGCCCTGTCCGGGCGGCGGGGCCGGCACCGGGTGGGTCAGCACGAGGGTGCGCACGCCGTGGCGGGCCGCGGTGCGCGCCGCATCCTCGACGGAGGAGTGGTAGTCGAGGATGTCGGTGAACCGCTTCACGGGGATGTTGCGCACGACGTCGGCCCGGATCACGGTCTGCACGTAGACGTGCGCGCCCGCACACAGCGCATCGAGGCCATCGCACGGGATGGTGTCGCCGGCGATGGCGACCACCCTGCCCTCGGCCTCCACGCGGTACCCGACCGTGGGGTGCACCGGGGCGTGGTTCGTCGGGGCGGCGGTGACCGTCACCCCGTCGGCGTCGAACACCACGCCGTTGGCCGCCTCGGTGACGAGGTGCTCCGGCTGCCAGGTGAGGTCCTCGTGGTGGGCGAGGCGGTACCCGATGTCGTCGGAGAGGACGGCCATGGTGCGATCGATCCACGCCGCCGTGCCCACCGGACCGACGATCGTGAGCGGGAGCGGCGCGAACGACTGGATCCAGCGGGTGGTGATGACGTCGTTCACGTCGGTGGTGTGGTCGCTGTGCAGGTGGGTGAGCAGCAGCGCGTCGAGCATGCCCGGGGCGACCATGGCTGCGGCGAGGCGCATGAGCACCCCGCGGCCGGCGTCGAACAGCAGGTGCTTCCCGCCGGTCTGCACGAGGGTGGCGGGACCGGCGCGGTTCGGATCGGGCAACGGGGATCCGGTGCCGAGCGTGGTGACGATCACGGGTGCTCCTCAGGTCGCGTCGGTGCGGGAGAACGTGTCGATGATGTCCACGAGACGCTCGGGCGCGTCCTCCTGGATGAAGTGGTTGGCACCCTCGATCTCGATGTGGTCGAGGCCCTGGGCGCCCGGGATCAGGCGTTGGAGCTTGCGGTGTGCGCCCGGCTTGTACGCGACCATGTCGGCGGTGCCGAACACCGTGAGGAACGGCTTGGTCCACGCCTCGAGGTAGGTCCAGGTCTCCCGGCACTGGGGCACGCCCGGGTTGTCGTGCTGCACCGGGATGAGCAGGGGGAACTCGAGCGCACTCGCCTGGAAGCGCTTGTCCGGGAACGGCGCGTCGTAGGCGGCGGCCTCGGCGTCGGAGAGTGCTCGGGTCACCCCGCCGCGCACGAGCGCGCCGATCGGGAGTTCGTCGGCGGCCTGGCTGAAGTCGAGCCACTGCTGCATGAACGCATTGACGCCCTCGCCGACCGGGAGTCCGGTGTTGGATGCGATGACCCGTGAGAACCGGTCACCCTCCCGGGCGAGCACGTTGAGTGCGATCGTGCCGCCCCAGTCCTGGCAGTAGAGCGTGACGTCGTTGAGGTCGTTGGCCACGAGCCACTGGCCGACGAGGTCGACGTGGCGGGCGAGCGTGTAGAAGTGCCGATCCGTCGGCTTGTCGGATCGGCCGAGGCCCATGAGGTCGAGGGCGAGCACGCGGTGGCCGCGCGCCGCGAGCCCGCGCACCATGTGCCGGTGCAGGTAGGACCACGACGGGTTGCCGTGCATGAGGAGCACGGGTGCGGCGTCGCGGGGGCCCTCGTCGATGTGGTGGAACCGCAGGACCGTCCCGTCGTCGGCGGTGACCTCGGTGTGGTGGGGCTCGAAGTCGTAGTCGGGGAGCCCGAGGAAGCGCTCGTCCGGGGTGCGCAGGACCTCGACCATGCTCAGCGGGCCGCTTCGATCGTCTCGACGAGGCGGTCCACGCGGGGCTCGGCGAGCACGACGACGATCTGCTCCTCGACCCCGGCGACGTCGACGAGGGCCGACATGGCCTCCGCGCGCACGCGGTCGAACCGGACGTCGTTCCAGGTCCGCTCGTCACCGAGGATCACCCCGTCGACGCCGAAGTGGGCCACCGGGGTCACGCCGTCCGGGTCGGTGGCCGCGCCGCCCTCGGCGACCCGACGAACGCGCAGGACCAGCGCGCCGTCGGCTGCGACGCCGGGACCCGTCGCCACGGGCTCGGTGCCCATGACGATCGTGAACTCCATCCCGGCCTCCTTGTGCTCGTGCTGGGCCTTGAAGTCGTCCCGCTGCTGCATCGCGAAGAACGCCGCACGCGTCGGGTAGTCGACGATGCCGATGCGGTCCCAGGCCGGCGTGCCGGCGGGCTGCTCGGCGACGGAGGCGAGGAAGGCGGCGGTGGCCCCGACCGCGGCGAGCGGCCCGAGGGGGGCGTACTTGTCGTCCGCGGCCTCACCCGAGATCTGCTCGGCGTTGCCGTCCGCGTACTGCGCGACCCGGTGGTACTTCATGAGGTTCAGCATCCAGACGTGGCCGTCCTCCTCCGCCGGGAGTTGGAGCCAGCGCCCCGCAGTCTCGACGTTGATCTGCCCGTATGCGGGGGACTTCGCCATGGTCGCCTCTCGTCGTCCTTCGAGCCGGCGCACTCGGCGTGCCCGGCGGGTATCGGCAGTCTGTCTGCCAATACCCTCGGGGCGCAAGGGGACCGGGAACGCGTCGCGCGTCGGCGCCGTTCTCGCCGGAGAACCGCCCGTCGCTCGGCCGTCCGGCCAAGATGGGGATCCGACCGACCGACAGGACGCGACCGCGTGGACCGCCTCGACTTCATGACCAACCTGTTCACGATCCTGACCATCGTCGCGATGGCCGGGGTCGGGGTGGCGGTGCTGCTCGCCGTGGTCGGGGCGCTGTCCGCACCCGTCCGGGCGATCGGTGCGCGGGTCGTCGCCGCCATCGGCCCCGAGGCGCGTCGTCTGGCGTGCGCGGTCGCCGCCGTCGCCACCGCCGGCAGCCTCTACTACTCGGAGATCGAGGGGTTCGCCCCGTGCCGGCTCTGCTGGTACCAGCGGATCTGCATGTACCCGCTCGTCGTCATCCTCGGCGTCGGGGCGTGGAAGCGTGACCCGTTCACCCGCCTCACGGCGCTGCCGTTCGTCCTCGCCGGGCTCGGTGTGTCGACCTGGCACTTCCTCATCGAGCGGTTCCCGACCCTCGAGAGCAACTCGTGCGGGCTCGAGGTCAAGTGCTCGGCGCCGTACTTCACCGAGTTCGGGTTCATCACGCTCGCCGTCATGTGTCTGAGCGGCATGGCCCTCATCGGTACGCTGCTGCTCGTCGACCGCGCGCACGAGCGCGCCAGCCAGGAGGTCCCGGCATGACGGCCAACCGAGCCCGCAACTCCCGTTCCTGGCTGTGGCCGGCGATCCTCGCCGGGGTCGCCGGCGTCGTCGTGCTCGCCGTCGTGCTCTCGAGCGGTGGCGGTGACGGTGGCGGCGGTACCACCATGACCACCAACGCGAACGGCGGCGAGATCGCCAAGGAGGTCACGGTCGAGGGCGCGGCGCTGCCGGAGTTCGTCGCGTCGACCGACGACCCCGCGATCGGCGACGCCGCGCCGAAGCTCATCGGCAACGACTTCGCCGGCACGCCGCTCACCGTCGGCGGCGCATCCGGGAAGCCGCAGGTCGTCGTGTTCGTCGCGCACTGGTGCCCGCACTGCCAGCGCGAGGTGCCGATCATCGTGGACCTGGTCGAGCGCGGCACCTTCGAGGGGGTCGAACTCAGCGGGGTGGCGACCGGCACGAGTGACGAGGCGCCGAACTACCCGCCGTCGTCCTGGCTGGCGCGGGTGGGCTGGAAGGCGCCGGTGCTCGTCGACACCGCGGACCAGACGGCCGCGAAGGCCTACGGCCTCTCGTCGTACCCGTACCTCGTGTTCATCGACCCCGACGGGGAGGTCGTCGGGCGGTGGGCCGGCGAGATGCCCGCATCCGACCTCGAGGCCGTCGTCGAGGCGTTCAAGGACGGCACGACCCCGCTGCCGTTCCCGACGAACTGATCCGGAGACCGGCCGGGCGCGCTCGTCAGCGGCCGCGTGCTGCGGACTCGCCCGCCATGCGCCCGAAGAACGAGCCGTCGCCGAGGCTGATGCCGGAGACGTAGCCGTGGGCCGCGATGCCGGCGGTGGTCCGGCCAGCCGCGTAGAGGCCGGGAACCGGGGCGCCGTGCTCGTCGAGCACCCGTGAGGTCGGGTCGGTCCTGAGTCCACCGAGTGTGAACGTCGCGTAGATCGCCTTCGAGTCGACCCGCAGGTCGATCGCCCCGAGCGGTGGCCGCAGCGGTACGAGGAACTCCGGTTCCTTGTGCCACTCGGGGTCCTCACCGCGCTCGGCGCCCGCGTTGTACGCCGAGATCGTTGCGGCAAGCGCGTCCGGCGCCACGCCGATGTCCGCCGCGAGTTCCTCGGGGGTCTCGGCGGCCCATCCGATGCGCATCCCGACGAAGTTCACCTCGAAGGTCGCCTCGCTCACGATCATGAAGACGTCGCCGCCGCGCCCGGCGAGCGCCTCGTGGCCGATGCGTCCGGTGTAGGTGTCCTCGTTGATGAAGCGTCGGCCGTCGCGTCCGACGAGGATGTTGCGGGCCATGCGGTGCGGTGGGCCGATCGGCAGGGCACACTCGAAGGAGCCCATGCGGGTGGATGCGCCGCCCGCGCCCTGGCCGAGGCGGATGCCCCGCCCGTCGTCGTTGTCCTGACCGACCCGCCAGGCCGGGAACGGGCGGCCGGCGTCGGGACAGTGTTCGGCCACCATCTCCTCGTTGAAGATGAACCCGCCCGCGGCGAGCACGACGCCTCCGGTGGCCCGCACCGTCACGTCGCGACCGTCGAGGCGGACGACGATCCCGACGACCCGTCCGCGCTCCACCACGAGTCGTTCGACCCGGGCATCGGTGTGCACCTGCGCGGCCGTGGCCCGGAGGGCCTCGGAGAGCCGTTCCATGATGAAGCCGCCGGCGGTGTCGGGGAACTGCGGGTGGTGACCGCGCGGGACGACCTCGGCGATCCCGTTGAACGGCCAGGAGTCCTCGCCCCCGGAGAAGCAGAGCCCGGCCTCAGTGACGGGCTCGCGGTTCGGTTCGTCGCAGAACTCGGCCTTGAACGGCACGCCGTGATCGACGAGCCAGTGGTAGTGCGCGACCGAGCCCTGGCAGTAGGCGCGCACCTTGTCGGCGTCGGCGTCGGGTCCGCACGCAGCGAGCAGGAACCGCTCCATGTTCTCCGGGGTGTCGTGGAACCCGAGCGCCTCCTGGATGGGTGTGCCGCCGCCGAGGTAGATGAGGCCGCCGGAGAGCGCCGAGGTGCCCCCCGGACCGCCGGCTCGCTCGAAGGCCAGGACGCGGGCGCCGGCCTCGGACGCGCTGATCGCGGCGCAGGTCCCGGCGATGCCGAGGCCGACGACCGCCACGTCGGTCTCGAGGTCCCACGCCTCGACGCTCGCCGCGTCGAGCGGCGTGATGGGGCCGGTGTGCTCGCTCACAGCTTGGTGATGACCTCGTCGGCGAACCGGGCCAACGAGTCGAGCTTCACCGAGAGGTCGTTCGGGTCACCGCCGTAGAAGTACCAGGGCACGGTCTGCAGTTCGGTGACGCCCTTGTCCTCGAGGCGCCGGTATCCGTCGAGGTCGAACACGTCGATGCAGAGCGCGTTCACCTCGAACGGGAGGTGGTCCCGTCCGTACTCGGCTCGGTACCGCGTGAGCTCGCCCAGCGCGTGCGTGATCTCCTCCTCGGAGTTCTGCACCGAGATCCAGCCGTCGGCGAGGCGCGCGGCCCGTCGGAATCCCGGATCGCTCAACCCGCCCACGTAGATCGGCACCGCCCGCTCGGGCGCCGGCGACATCATGAGCCGATCGAAGTCGTAGTACGTCCCGTGGTACTCGAGGAACTGCGGACCCCCACCGCCGCAGAGCAGACGGAGGATCTCGATCATCTCGTCCGCACGCTTGCCGCGGGTCCTCATGTCGGTGTGGGTCCAGGTGAACTCCTCCGGGATCCACGAGAGGCCGACGCCGAGCGCGACGCGCTCGCCGGAGAGGACGGCCATCGAGGAGAGTTGCTTGGCGACCATGAGCGGGTCGCGGATCGGCAGCTTCACGACGTTCGTGAGGAAGCGGATGCGCTCGGTCGCCGCGGCCATCGCCGCGATCGATACGAAGGGATCGACGAACGGGGTGTCGGCCGGCCAGAACCTCCCGCCGTCCGCGCTGTACGGGTACTTCGCCGACACGGTCTCGGGGTAGAAGACCGAGTCCGGGACGGTGATCGAGTCGAACCCGGCCGCCTCGGCGGCGCGCGCCATCGGCAGCAGGTGGTCGGCGGGGAACATGGGGAATGCGGCGGTCCACTTCACGGACCGGCACACTACGCAGGGTGGGCCTCAGTCCTCCGGTTCGACCCGGATGCGGGTGACCCCCGGGAACGCACAGGAGTAGAGGTCGCGGCCGAACCCGGGCGCCGGGAACACCGGAGCCATGAGGGGTGAGCCGGTGTCGACCCGACCTCGTTCGGCGCCGGTCCCGATGTCGACGACCACGAGTTGCTCCATCATCCGATCGAGGTCGTGGTCGTGGGTGACGAGCTCACCGGTGTCCGGGTACAGGATCATGTGCGGTCCGTGGCCCTGCTCGCGGCGCCAGCGGACGCTCGTCGTCCCGTCGGCGTGGAGATCGAAGGCCGTCATCGTCGCGTTCGCACTGTCGAACCCGACCGCGATGGCACGCGACTCGTCGACCACGGGTGGGTTCGCGACGATCCCCATCGGTGCGCCGCAGATCTCGTGCAGGGTCACCGAGCCGTCGGCGAGGTCGGCGCGCACGAGGTGGAGCGGCGCCGGGGAGGCGCCGTTGGTGCGGAAGGACCCCTTCGCCATGAATCCCTCGGTGCCCTCGCCGTTGTCGAGGAACCAGGCCGCACCGCTCGCGATCACCGCGTCCCACCCGTAGGTCTGGCCCGCGATGGTGCGGTACAGACCGTCGAACGCGGTGTCGAGCGTCCAGCCGTCCTCCCACTCGAGACGGAAGATGTGCTCCGTCCCGACGACGTACAGCGTCGTGCCGTCCGCGCTGAGCCGGGCGATCGAGCGCTCCGGGAGCACGAACTCGGGGGCGCGGGGCTCGAGGGTGACGGGGTCGAGCGCCATGATCCCGGTCGGCTCGTCGGTGTCCTTGCCGAAGTCCTTCGTGACCATCGTGCCGTCGTCGAGGAGCACGAACGAGTTGTACGGCCGCTCCCGGGGGAGTTCGCGTGCGGCCAGGACCTCGAGGGTGTGCGGGTCGAGGCGGTGGGCCCACCGGCCGTAGGTCTGCAGGATCGAGCCGTCGGCCGCCACCGCGATACCGCCCGGCCACGTCGGGCCCGCCGGGAGCTCACCGGAGGACACGATCGTCTCGAGCGTGATCGGGTCGATCCGCTCGACCATCCCGACTGTGTCCGGTCCGAGCGTGTGCCGTTGGAGGTAGAGCTCGCCCTCGTCGCGCTGGACGACCATGGTGGCGGCCGGATCGAACCGGAAGTGCGCCGCGAGGCGTTCGCCCGGCCCCAGGTCGAGCCCGGTGCCGGAGTGCGGCACCTGGTTGCGGCGCGGTCCGCCGTCCTCGGCCGGCCAGCGGCTCGGGTAGTAGGCGGGCGACGGGTGCGAGTCGACCACGGGCCGCTACAGGTCGGGGAGGCCGAGGGCGAGGTTCGCCTCCTCGAGGCCGCCGTCGATCTCGAACAGCTTGCCGGTCACGAACGAGGATGCGGGCGAGGCCAGGTACACGGCGCCGATCGCGATGTCCTCGGGCTCACCGAGGCGCTTGAGCGGGGTGCCGGCCACCATCTCGGTCCGCAGACCGTCGTCGGTGAGCACGGTCTCGAGCGCGCTCGTGGCGATGGATCCGACCGCGATGCCGTTCACGCGGATCCTCGGCGCGAGGTCGGCGGCCATGAGGCGGGTCATGTGGGTGAGCGCGGCCTTCGCGGTGCCGTAGGCCACGAAGCCGCGGTCGCGCAGCCGGCCGATGGTCGAGGAGATGTTCACCACGGTGCCGCCACCCTGCTCGAGCATCACCGGCACGGCCGCCTTCGTGAGCACGAACGCGGTGGTGACGTTGAAGTGGAACGACCGCTCGAGGTACCCCGGGCTCGTGTCGAGGAACGGACGGGGCGCGGTGCCGCCGGCGTTGTTGATGACGACGTCGACCCGGCCGTACTCCTCGACCGCGGCGGGGACCAGGGCGGCCACCGCATCGTTGTCGACCACGTCGGTCGGGACGACGAGGGCACGTCGGCCCATCCCCCGGATCTCGGCGGCCACCTCGTCGAGCTGCTCTCGGGTCCGGGAGGCGAGCACGACGTCGGCCCCGGCCTCGGCGAGTCCTCGGGCGCAGGCCGCGCCGATGCCCCGCCCCGCACCGGTGACGATCGCGACCTTCCCGTCGAGCCTGAATCGTTCGAGCATGTCCGGACCTCTCCTCGCGTCGGGCTGCCGGGGGACCGTAGCCCCCTCTACGATGCGCCGTCATGAACGGCGCCGTCGACCAGCAGCCCGATCTCCTCGCCGGGACCTTCTACACGGACGACCCCTACACCACCTACGCGTGGTTGCGGGAGCACGACCCCGTGCACTGGGACGAGGCGAACCGGCTATGGGCGATCTCGCGCTACGACGACATCGTCGCGATCGAGAAGGACAAGGCCACCTTCTCGAACGCAGGGCAGTCGGACAACGGCTACCGCCCGGGCATCTCCTCGGATCCCTCGATCATCGGGCTCGACGACCCGGAGCACCAGGTGCGGCGCCAACTCGTGGCCCGGCGGTTCACCCCGCGGGCGGTGAGCGGGCTCGAGGACCACGTGCGTCAGGTGGTCGGGGAACTCCTCGACCGCGCGCTCGAGCGGGGCGAGGTCGACATCGTCGGTGAACTGGCGGCACCCTTGCCGGCCACGATGATCGGCGAGCTCCTCGGCTTCCCGCATGACATGGTGCGCAAGCTCCAGGAGTGGTCGGAGCGCACGATCGTGCTCGGCGGCGGTCCCCGCTACTTCGACGAGGACGGTACGGCGGCGGCCATGGAGTTCGCCGGGGCCTGCATGGAGCTGTACGCGGAGAAGGCCGGATGTCCGGCCGACGACGTCATGAGCCTGTGGATCGACCATGAGCGCGCGGGCATCAAGGGCGGGCACGCGTTCGGCCTCGACCAGATGATCTCGGACTGCCTGCTGCTGCTCGACGGCGGCGCCGAGACGACCCGGACCGTGATCGCGCGCACGATCCTCAACCTCATGGCCCATCCCGATCAGGTCGCGCGCCTGCGCGCCGGAGCCGATCTCACGATCGCGGTCGAGGAGTTCATCCGGTACGTGACCCCGATCCACAACATGTGTCGGTCCGCGACCCGCGACGTGGAGTTCGGCGGCAAGCGGATCCAGCGGGGCGACCAGTTGCTCCTCATGTACTCGTCGGCGAACCGCGATCCGGAGCACTTCGACCGTCCCGAGGACTTCGACGTCACCCGCGACCCGAACCTGCACCTCGCCTTCGGCTTCGGGACGCACTTCTGCATCGGTTCGAACCTCGCCCGCATGGAGATCCGCATCTTCTTCGAGGAGTTCCTGCGCCGCGTCGCCTCGTGGTCGCCGGTACCCGGGCGTGAGCCGGTCGAGATGCCGAACGCGTTCGTCTACGGCCTCAAGGAGGCCGTGCTCGCGCTCGAGCCCGCCTAGAACAGGGTGCGGCGCGCCGTCGGTGCGGTGCGGTCGATCGCGACCGCGAAGAAGCGGGCCGGGTCGTCGCGGACCGCCAGGAGCAGGTTCGCCCAGATGTCCGGGATCGGCAGGGTCTCGTACCCGTTCGGCACCACGCACAGCAGGTGCACGGTGTTCGTCCCGCGGGGTTCGAACCGGATCGAG
>JBJTOY010000035.1:0-12435 GCA_046074845.1 Actinomycetes bacterium
TCACCGAACGATCGCTCGGCGGCGTGCTGCTCGCGATCGTGGCCACCGACCGCGTGCGGATGGCCGACGCGCTCCTCGGCCTCGGCATGGCGACCCGGGCCGTGGATCGCCGGCGGCTCGAGGAGGATCTCGGACGACTGCTCGACCGCTACGGCCACCGATCGCTCGAGGAGATGCCGGTCGGTGAGGTGCTCGGCGAGGTGATGCGCATCGTCCGGCGTCACCGGCTCACGCTCCCGCCCGACCTGGCGCTGCTCGTGAAGACCGTGATGATGTGCGAGGGCGTGGCGCTGCGCCTCGATCCGGGGTTCCTCCTCGTGCCCCGACTCCTCCCGTTCGCGGCGCGCATCGCCGGGGGCGACGAGGACGCCGGCTCCTGAGCCCGACCGGTCGGGATTGGGGTCGCGACCGCCGTGGGTGCGAGGATGGGCGGCCATGGACAACCGTCAACGCGCCATCTACCTGTCCCGGGTCCGCGTCGGCATCGGACTCGCGATGCTCGCCGCCCCGCGCACGGTCGGACGGGCGCTCGCCGGCCGCGGCGCCGACTCGCCGGCCGCGGCCACGCTGTGCCGGGGCATGGGCGGTCGTGACGCGGTGCTCGGGGCGGGGGCGGCGATCGCGCTCGCCGAGCGCGACTCGGGTCACAACTGGCTGTCGATGACGGCCCTGGCCGATGGCATCGACGCGGTGGTGCTGCTCCTCACGCCCCGCCTCCCGTTGCGGGCCCGCATCACCGGCGTGATCGCGGGTGTCCTGGCGGTGGCGCAGCTCGCGGTGGCCAAGGAGCTGGCCGAGGGCGCGGGCGTCACCGTCGACCAGCGCTGATCCGTCCCTCGGCGACGACGGCGTCGCCGCTAGGCGCGTCCGGCGGGCACCGCAGCGGGGAGGGCGACGATCCGGTCGACCTCGGTGACGACGGCGTCCCGGCTCGCCCGAGCTGCCGCGAGCCCCTCGGGACGACGGGTCCACCCTGCGGCCCGGACCGACCGCCGCAACTCGCTGACCGTCGCCGTCCACGCGATCGCGGCGAGCCCGGTGACGGGTCCGGCGACGAGCACCGCGACGGCGCCCCGCGTGCCCCAGCGCCGGTGGGCCACCCAGGCCTCGGCGGCGTAGGTGAGCGGAACGGTGACGACCGCACTGCCGCCCTTGGCCGTGGCCTGCCACGCCGGATGCGCGATGCGCCGCCCGAGTCCGTGTGCGACGCCGGCGGGCAGTGCGTTGAGCAGGTACCCGGTGATGCCGAGCGGAGCGAGTCCGAGGCCGGCGGCGCCGAGCCCGAGGATGCGGCGGCGCGCGTGGGCGGCGTCGAGGTGCACGACGTCGGCGGGGGTGTGGGTGCCGAGCGCCTCGAGCCGCTCCCGCAGGTCGTCGACCCGGGCCTCGAGCCCCTTGTAGTCCGCCCCCGTGTCCCCGCCGCGCTCGGCGAGCCTGACCGAGAGTTCCCGCTGCAGGTCGACGACTCGGGCGTACGGCTCGGGTGCGGTCGGGTCATCGGTGCGGACGACGACCTCGGCGGCGGCGTGGGTGACCTCGGCGGCCCGCCACGACGCGTGGGTGGCGGCGACGGACAGCAGGCCGGCCCCGATCGCGTCGGTGAGACGTCGGACCGCGTCGGCGTCCGCGTCGCCGTCGGCGCCGAGGAACGGGCCGACCTCCACCGGTTCGCCGATCTGGAGGGCGACCTGGCCCCGGAACCGTCCCCGCTCCTCGTAGGCGATGCCGAGCGGGACGATCACGACGTCGTCGACCGCGCCGCTCGCGAGGGCGCTGAGCGCGATGCGGGCGGTGCCGGTCTTGAGCGGGAGCGTCAGACCGGGGTGGTCGTCCACGCCGCCCTCCGGGAACACCGCGACGCGTCCGCCCAGGGCGAGCACCTCGTGGCACACCGAGAACGCGGCGGCGTTCGTGGCGGCGTCGAAGGCCTCACCGTGGACGTCGTTGCGGCGTGCCACCGGTACGCACATCGCGTACCAGAGCAACCACGAGAGCCCCTTGATCCGCCACATCGACTTCGCGACCAGGAACCGTGGGAAGAACCCGAGGCACCCGATGAGCACGACGGGGTCGGCGAGCCCGTTCGAGTGGTTGCACACGAGGATGGTCGGCCGGTCGGCCGGTACGTGGTGACGGCCGGTGACGTCGACCTGGCGCATGAACACACGCACCACGATCCGACACAGCCAGATGAGCGATCGGGCCCGCGCGTTGGTATTCGCGCCGTCCCCGGTCCCCGTCGGTGTCGCCCGCCCCCGCACGGGCGTGACGGTACCGGACCGGTGCCGGTCGGGTCAGGGCCGCCGGACGGTCACGACGGCCTCGGCCACGAGGCGCTCCCCGGCGCCCGCGTCGTGCAGGCTCACGGCGACCACGGCGCCGTCGGGACGTACCCCGAGGACGCGGGCCTGGCCCGTGACCGGACCCGTGCGGGCCGGGCTGAGGAAGTGGAGCACCGTGTCGCCGGAGTACCACCGGCCGCCGAGGCTCCGGCGCGCCGCGTGCTCGGCGGTCTCGGCCACGAGCGCCGCTGTCGCACCCCCGTGCAGGATCCCCCAGGGGTTGCGGAGGTGGTCGACGAGGTCCAGTCGCACGGTGCCCGGACCCCGGTCGTCGTGGGTGAGCCGGAAGAACTCGGCGATGCCCGGCGGGTCGGCGGCCGGCGGCTCGATCGGGGCGAGCCGGAACGGACGCGGGTGGTCGGGGGGCCCGCCCTCGGGCGCGAGCAGGGACGCGGTGAGGACGCCGGTGGCGATCGTCCGGCCCTGCGCGCCCTCATCGAGCACGCGCGCGCTCGTCACGGTGGCGGTGCGTCCGACGCGCAGCACGGTCGCGTCGATCCCGATCGGCCCGACGACCTCGGTGCGCACCCGGGAGATGAGCAGGTCCGTGGAGACGATCCAGCGCGGGAGCGACGCCAGGCCGCTCGCGATCCCGGCGGCGATGTCGGCCAGCGCGGTGATGACCCCCGAGTGCACCACCCCGTGCTCGTCGCGCGTGCCGACGTGCGCCGGGGCGCGGCCGAGGATCCGGATCGGCTCGCCCGGTCCGGTGGCCTCGTGGAGGTCGATGCCGAGGTGGTGCGCGACGGCTCGGCCGGCGTCGGGGTCACCGAACGCGGGCTTCACGGACGCACTCCGGTCCCGTCGGTCCGGACCACCACGGCTCGGGCGACGGCGGTGCGCCGACCCTCGGCGCCCTCGTCCTGCACCTCGACCTCGAGGATGGCCCAGTCCGGTTCGGTTCGCAGCACCCGGGCGGTGGCCCGCACGGGTCCGACCCTCGCGAGGGCGAGGTAGTCGATGGCGAGGTCGACGCACACGGTCGGGCCGGCGACCCGGGGCTCCGCGGCGGCGGTCGCAGCCCGTGCGACGAGGGTGGCCACGACGCCGCCCTGCATCGCGCCGAGGGTGTTGACGACGAACGGTCCCACCGGGGCCCGGGCCGAGTCGGCGTCGACCTCGATCCCGATCGCGGCCGCCAGATCGTCCTGCGGTGCACCGTCGAGGGGGCCGAACCCGTGGCGCAGGGGCGCGTCGAGCGGGGGCATGACCGGGTTCGAGTCACGTCGGGGGAGCATGGCGAAGGTCATGGTCGCCGTACCCACCGACCGGTCCGTGTCCGCCGTGAGGTCGACTGCGAGGACCACGGTCGTCCGGCCGCGACGTACGACGCGTCCGTGCGCGGTGACGGCCGATGCGTGCACCGGACCGGTGAGGTGGAGGGTGAGCCCGGCGGTCGCGATCCAGTCGGGCCGGGCCGCGAGCGCGGCGAGGCCCCCGCCGGTCGCGTCGACGAGGGTGGCGAGCGCGCCCGTCGCGAGCTCGCCCGCAGCGCCGAGCAGGTGCGGTCCGACGGTCAGGCGCGCGGTGCTCGTGAGGTCGGGGCGGTGCTCGACCTCGTAGCCGAGCGCGCGCAGCACATGTCGCGGCGGCGGGTAGGTCGCGCCGATGGTGGCGTCGCCGTCCGCCATCGGTCGCGATCAGTCGGTGATGAGCTTCGCGGCGACGTCGGGGACGTGTCGCTGCGTCGAGGTGTCGGGGCGCACGTACCCGCCGTCCTTCTGGCGCTTCGGGAGCGTGACCTCCGGTTCGAAGGTGTCGTGGTACGGGACCGAGGTGAGCAGGTGGCTGATGCAGTTGATGCGGGCGCGGCGCTTGTCGTCGGCCTCGACCACCCACCAGGGGCTCTCCGAGGTGTCGGTGTGGACGAACATCGTGTCCTTGGCCCGCGAGTAGTCGACCCAGTGGGCCCGCGAGGCCACGTCGACCGGGCTCAGCTTCCAACGCTTCAGCGGGTCGTGGATCCGGGCCTCGAACCGACGTTCCTGCTCCTCGTCGCTCACCGAGAACCAGTACTTCAGGAGGATGATGCCGTCCTCGATGAGCATGTTCTCGAAGAGGGGCGTCTGGCGCAGGAAGCGCTGGTACTGCTCGGGGGAGCAGAACCCGAAGACGTGCTCGACGCCGGCCCGGTTGTACCAGGAGCGGTCGAACAGCACGATCTCGCCGCCGGCCGGCAGGTGCTCGATGTAGCGCTGGAAGTACCACTCCGACTGCTGGCGCTCGGTCGGCTTGGGGAGCGCGGCGATCCGGACGACACGGGGGTTGAGGTGCTCGGTGATGCGCGAGATCGTCCCGCCCTTCCCGGCGGCGTCCCGGCCCTCGAAGACGACCGCGACCCGGGCGCCCGTCTCGCGCACCCACTCCTGCATCTTCACGAGTTCGGTCTGGAGCCGGTAGAGCTCGGCCTCGTAGACCTTCCGGGGCAACTTGTCCGTCTTCATGGGGGAGCACGGTAGCGGGTCCTCCGGTGGTGTCCGCCGAGGGGCCGGATCGGGTCGGGGGACCCACGCGACCGCCCGGTCGCGTGGTCCTGAGCCCTCCGGGGCCGTGGGACGATGACCGCCGTGCTCGCCGCTCCGCTCACGGGTCGACTGCTCGTCGCCTCGCCCGATCTCCTCGACCCGAACTTCCGGCGCGCGGTGGTGCTCGTCGTCGAGCACTCGGCCGAGGGTGCGCTCGGGGTCGTGCTCGACCGTCCGATCCCGGACCTCGATGCACGCGACCTGCTGCCGGAGTGGATCGAGTTCGTGATCGAGCCGACGGTGCTCTTCGACGGCGGGCCGGTCGACCGGGACGGGGCGATCGGCATCGGACGGCTGCAGCACCCGTGCGTCGAGCCGGCCCCATGGGGCGTACCGATCGATCACCACCTCGTGCGGGTCGACCTGTCGGCGGCGTGCGCAGCGGCGCGCGGGGCGCTCGCGGGCCTGCGGATCTACGCCGGGTACGCAGGGTGGTCGGCGGGGCAGCTCGACGCGGAGGTCGCCCGCGGCGACTGGTTCGTGGTGGACGCCGAACAGGGGGACCCGTGGCGCGACGTGTGCGCCGACCTCTGGCGCGAGGTGCTCGAGCGACAGGGCGGGCGCCTCGCCCTCTTCGCCCGGTTCCCCGACGACCCGTCGGCGAACTGACGCGCACCGGCCGAGGCGGCGGGCGGCGTTCCCGCTCGGTACGGTGGGGAGGTCCCCGGGGTGCGGTTGCGATGCTCCGCCACGACCGGGGCGGGGCGGTGGCGGTGTGCTCCGTTGCGACGAGCCTGCGAGAGGACGGGTGCGATGTTCTTCGGCAACCGGAACGACAAGGTGCGCATGCCCGAGCCGGGGACCGCACTCCCCGGACGGTCCGAGGCGATGCCGGTGCGCGGCGTCCACCACGTCAACGGGCGCGGACTCACCCCGCCGTACCCCGAGGGCGCCGAGACCGCGATCTTCGGGCTCGGATGCTTCTGGGGCGCGGAAGCGAAGTTCTGGCAGACGCCCGGCGTGTGGGTGACGGCGGTCGGGTACGCGGGGGGCGAGACTCCGAACCCGACCTACGAGGAGGTCTGCACCGGCCGCACCGGGCACAACGAGGTGGTACTCGTCGTGTTCGACCCCACCGAGGTCACCTACGAACAGCTGCTCGTGGTGTTCTGGGAGTCCCACGACCCGACCCAGGGGATGCGGCAGGGAAACGACGTGGGCACGCAGTACCGATCGGGCATCTACACCACGTCACCGGAGCAGGCTGCGGCGGCGCAGGCCTCTCGCGATCGGTACCAGCAGATGCTCACCGCAGCCGGGTACGGCACGATCACGACCGAGATCCTCGACGCGCCGACCTTCTACTTCGCGGAGGGGTACCACCAGCAGTACCTCTCGAAGAACCCGGGCGGGTACTGCGGGATCGGCGGTACGGGGGTCTCGTGTCCCGTGGGGCTCGGCGCCTGATCGGTCCGCACCACGGTTCGACGGCCGGGATGCGGGCAGCGACCCGGGCTCTGCGGTCGTCCGGTCAGCGGCCGCAGGTCGGCGCGATCGACGCGATGAGCTGCACGTACGCGTTGCGGCCCGTCGCGTTGAGGTGGATGCCGTCCCGGTAGAACCAGTCGCCGTGCGCGAGCCCCTCGCCGTGCCAGTCGATGAGGGTCGCGTTCGGGAACTGCGGTGTGTGGACCGCGAGGACGTTGTTGTTCGCGGCCTCCCAGCGCCGGGGCACCCTGAGGTTCAGCACGACGACGCACCGCACGTCGGCGAGCCCCTGCATCATCTGCACGTAGCGGTTCGCGTCGATGGTGCCGTTCGTGCCGGTGTGGATGATCGTCACGTCGCGACCGAACCCGGCGGCGTGCAACTGGCCGACGACGTCGGCGACCGTGGTGAACTGGCGGCTCACCGCCGCGTTCACGTTGAGGCCCGGGTACACCTGGGCGAGGGTCTGGGCCGCGCCGAGCATCACCGAGTCACCCACCGCCATGACGTTGGCGCCGGCCGGCGGCGGGGGCGGGGCGGTCACCGGCACCCCGGTCGCGCCCGTCGCCCCGGAGCCGCCCGACGCACCCGTGGCCCCGGTGCCCGTCGTTCCGCTCCCGCCGATGACACCACTGATGGCCCCGACCCGGAGCTCCTCGGGCGCCTTCGGCGGCTGCGCGCCGGCGAAGCCCACGCCGACGACGGCGACCACGACGAGGGACACGGTGGCGATCGCGGTGGCCCGCTGCACCAGCGCCGTGCGCACCTCGCCCCCGCCCTCGCGGATCGCCCGCCAGGCCCGCGACAGCGCGCCCTGACGGATCGGAATCTCCACGTAGCGGTAGGAGAGCTCGGCGCAGATGACGGTGAGGGTGAGGCGCAGCGCCAACAGCCAGTACCCGTCGAGGGGGACGTCGAGGTCCGGTCGGGTGATCTGGTAGATCGGCCAGTGCCACAGGTAGAGCGAGTACGACCGCAGACCGACCCAGACCAGCGGGCGCCAGCCGAGGATGCGACGCAGGTCGGCGCCCGGATGCACGGTCACCGCGATCACGAGGAGGGTCGCGAGGTCGAGCCAGAGGAACCCGCCGCGGTACACCCACGCCGCGGTGTCCGGGACCCGGAACAGGTACCACGCGATGAAGACGAGCCCGACGGCCCCGGCCGCGTTCAGGATGACCCGTCCGATGAGGTGGACGGCTCGGGTGAGGCGCCACGGTGGCCACAGGATCGCCAGGGCCGAACCGAGCAGCAGGCCGGCGGCCCGGGTGTCGGTGCCGTAGTAGACGCGGGTCGGATCGTCGATGCCCGGGAAGAGCACCCACATGAGGAGCGTCGACGTGAGCGCGGCCCCGACGATGACGCCGACGAGGCGCAGCGGTCGCCGGCCGAACGCCTTGAGCAGACCCCAGAACATGAGCGGCCACAGCAGGTAGAACTGCTCCTCCACCGCGAGCGACCAGAGGTGCTGCAGCAGCGGTGGGCGCCCGGTCTGCTCGAAGTACGAGCGCCCGGCGAAGATCTGCCACCAGTTCTGCACGTACCCGACGGCCGCGGCGGTGTCGCCGCGGAGGGTGTGCAGGTCGTCGGGCAGGAAGAGCACCGCGTACAGGCCCACGACTGCGAGCATGAGGAACAGGGCGGGCAGCAGGCGTCGGGCTCGACGGACGTAGAACTCGCCCATCCGTAGGCGGCCGGCGTTGCGCCACTCGGCGAGCAGCAGCGCGGTGATGAGGTACCCCGAGATGACGAAGAAGACCTCGACGCCGAAGAAGCCGCCGGGCACCCACGGCACGGCCGAGTGGTAGAGGAGGACCGAGGTGACGGCGATGGCGCGCAGGCCGTCGATGCCGGGCTCGTAGGGGACCTTGACCGTGCGCCGGCCCCGGCGGGCCGCGGGCTCGGTGGCGGTGGCGACGGGCCGGGGGTCCTCGGACATGGGCGGCCATTCTCACCCGTGGGGGCCCCGGAGTGGTGGCAGGCCGGGCGGATCGCGCGTGGGGCATGATCGCAGACCCCGGCCGCGCCCCGCGGCGCGGACCGGCCGAACCCGGAGGGACCGATGAGCGACCCGAGCACGACGTCCGGCCTCGTGACCGTCGATCGGCCGCAGCACCGCACGGCGGTGGTGACCCTGAACCGGCCGGAGCGCCTCAACGCGATGTCGATCGACCTCGTGATCGAGCTCGACGCCACGCTGAACGCGCTCGCCGAGGACAACGCGGTCGCGGTCGTGATCCTCACCGGTGCGGGCCGGGGCTTCTGCTCGGGCCTGGATCTCAAGGACTACGGGATCATCCCGAACATCGACGGCCTCCCGGTCGGGCGGATCGCCCAGCGATCGATGCGGTACTACTCGCGGCTCATCCTGACCATGCGTCGCATGCCCCAGCCGATCATCTGCGCGGTGAACGGGCCGGCGTACGGCGGCGGCATGTGCCTCACGCTGGCGGCCGAGATCCGGATCGCGGCCCGCTCGGCCGAGTTCAACGCGACCGGCATCGTGAACGGTGTGACCAGCACCGAGATGGCGGCGTCCTGGCTGCTGCCCCGACTCATCGGTGCCGCGCACTCCAACGACCTGCTGCTGACCGGCCGACGGATCGACGCCGAGGAGGCCCTGCGCATGGGGCTGGTCTCGAGGGTGCTCCCCGAGGAGGATCTGCTGCCGACCGCGCTCGTGATGGCGGCCCGCATGGCGGAGTACAGCCAGTACGCGCTCCAGATGACCAAGGAGGTCATCTGGGTGAACCTCGAGAACCCCTCGCTCGAGTCGGCGGTGGAGATCGAGGACCGGAACCAACTCATGCTCGGCTTCACCGAGAACCTGCAGGAGGCGATCCGCGCCTTCGACCAGCGGCGCGATCCGGTCTACACCGACGGCCCGCGCACCGACATCTTCGGCGGTCCGGCGACCACGACCTGAGTGCGACCCCGCGGCACGGGCGACCCGGGCGGGCCGGTCGTCACGGGCGACGCGCCCGTCCCAGACCCTCCTGGGCGACGGTGGCCACGTGGACCCCGTCCGCGGTGAACACGCGCGCCAGCGCGTGCCCGCGCGAGTTCGCGATGCCGCTGCCCTCGAGGTCGAACAGCAGCCACTGGTCGGCGCGCACCGGGCGGTGGAACCACACCGCGTGGTCGAGTGACGCGTTCATCATGGCGTCCCAGTTGCCGGCGAGGGAATGGGGGAGCAGCGCGACGCCGAGCAGGTCCTCGTCCGAGAGGTACGCGAGCGCGCACGCGTGCACCATCGGGTCGTCGCCGAGGTCGCCGGTGACCCGCAGCCACGAGGTGGCCCGCGGGGCCGGATCATTGCCGTGTCGCACGAAGCGATGGTCGAAGAAGAGGTCGGTCGGGACCGACTCGAGTCCCTCGGGGCCCGGGGTGTTCGCCGGGAACGGGCGGGACTGGGACTCCTCGCCCTCCTCGTCGGCCTGGAACGAGGCGATGAGGTTGAGGATCGCGCCACCCGCCTGGTACGCGACGACCTGCCGGGTGGTGAACGAGCGCCCATCGCGGACGCGCTCGACCTCGTAGAGCACGGGCTGGCGCTCGTCGCCGGCCCGCACGAAGTAGGCGTGGAACGAGTGCACCCGGTGGGCGGACCCGACGGTGAGTCCGGCCGCCCGGAGGGCCTGGGACACGACCTGTCCGCCGTAGATGCGACCCCAGCCGAGGTTCGGACCGGCACCGAGGAACGCGTCGGGCTTCACCGGTTCGAGTTCGAGGAGACTGCGCAGGGAGTCGACCCGGTGGATGCTGACGCTCACCGTTCCAGCCTGCCACGTCAGCCCGTCCGCGGACCCACCGCGGCGCCGGTGGCAGGATCGGCGACCGTGACCGTCGACATCGCCGTCGTGACCGCGGCCGTCGCCCGGGCCCACGACGCGGATCTCCGGCCGACCGAGGCCGCGTTGGCCGCCCGCGGCCTGTCGACCCGCATCGTCGACTGGGACGACCCGACCCTCGACTGGGGATCGGTCGGGGTCGCGCTCGTGCGCTCACCGTGGGACTACACCCAGCGCCTCCCCGAGTACCTCGGATGGATCGAGCGCGCCGGCGCGGTCACGACGTTGGTGAACGACCCGGCGGTGCTGCGGTGGTGCTCGGACAAGCACTACCTCGTCGATCTCGCGGCGCGGGGTGCGCCGGTGATCCCGACCACCCTGCTGCACCCGGGCGACCCGGTCGTGCTCCCGGGAGCCGGGGCGGTCGTGGTGAAGCCCGCGGTGTCGGCCGGATCACGTGACACCGAGCGGCATGCACCGGAGCGGCGCGACGCGGCCCGCGCACACGCCGAGCGACTGCTCGCTGCAGGCCGGGACGTGGTGGTCCAGCCGTACCTCGGCCGGGTCGAGGAGCGGGGCGAGACCGCGGTGATCTGCTTCGACGGGGAGCCGAGCCACGCCATCCGCAAGGGTCCGATCCTCGTCGACGGGGTGCGGCGGGTCGTCGGGGACCTCTACGTCGAGGAGGACATCAGCGCCCGTGCCGCGACCGCAGATGAACTCGCGGTGGCACGCCGGGTCCTCGAGGTGCTCCCGTTCGACGGGCCGCCGACGTACGCGCGCATCGACCTCATCGAGGACGACGGCGGTCGGCCCCTCGTGCTCGAGGTGGAGGCCAACGAGCCGTCGCTGTTCCTCGAGCAGGCACCTGGTGCCGCGGATCGGTACGCGGCCGCGATCGCGCGGCGTCTCGGGTGACCGGGACTAGCGTCGCCGTCGTGGTCGATCTGCTCCCGAACCTGCTGCTCGCCGGGTTCCCGAAGACGGGGACGACCTCGTTGTTCACGCTCCTCGCCCGCCACCCGCAGGTCGGCGCCTCGAGCGTGAAGGAGACCGAGTACTTCCTGCCCGCCCGCTACGGCGAGCCCCTGAGACCCTTCGCCGAGTACGCGAGGCTCTTCGAGGGCACCGGATCGACGGCGGTCCGCATGGAGTCGACACCTGCGTACGTCTACGGGGGCACTCCCGTGATCGACGCGATCCGCACGACGCTCGGCGCGCCCAAGGTGCTGTTCACCGTGCGCGAACCGGCCGGCCGGCTCCGGTCCTACTACCGGGCGCAGCAGGCCCGGCTGCGCATCCCGATCGAGATGACGATGGACGAGTACGTGGCGCGTTCGGCCACGATCGGAGAGTCCTCGCTCGCCGATCGGGCCGCCGACCCGTGGCTCGGGGTGATCGGCGGCGAGTACTCGCGCTTCGCCCCCGCGTGGATCGAAGCCTTCGACGTCCGGTTCGTGGCCTTCGAGGATCTCGTCGCCCGTACCGACGCGGTCCTGATGGACCTCGCCACGTGGCTCGGCATCGACCCGGCCCCGTTCGCGGGCATGGAACTGCCGCACGAGAACCCCTCGGTGCTCTACCGGGGCAAGGGGCTCCAACGGTTCGCCCTCGGGTTCAACCGACGCCTCGAACCGTTCCTCCGGCGGCACCCGGATCTGAAGGCACGGATGCGCTCGGCCTACTACCGGGTGAACGGCCGCGCGATCCCGAAGGCCACCTGGTCCCTCGACCCGGCGGTCGGCCAGCGGTACGCGGACACGAACGCGGCGTTGGCCGCGATCTGGACCTCGCTCGACCCGACGGGGCTCCCCGCGTGGTTGGATCCCTCGCTGTGACCTCGACCGCTACGCCCGGCCGCTCCTCTGGGCTGGCCCACTGGTTCCCGATGGTGGTGCTCGCGGCGGCGCAGTTCGTCATGGTGCTCGACAGCACGGTGATGAACGTGTCCATCAGCACGGTGGTCAAGGACCTGGACACGACGATCCCCGACATGCAGATGGCGATCGCATGCTTCACGCTCGTGATGGCGGCGTTCATGCTCGCCGGTGCCGGTCTCGGCAACCGGCTCGGGCGGCTGCGCACCTTCCGCATCGGACTCGTGATCTACGCGGTGGGATCGGGCACGACGGCGCTGGCCGTGAACTTCACGATGCTGTTCGTGGGCTGGTCGGTCATCGAGGGCATCGGCGCGGCGCTGGTGATGCCCGCCATGGTGGCGCTGGTCGCGGGGAACTTCGAGGGCCGCGAGCGAGCCGCTGCCTACGGCGTCATGGGCGGGATCGCCGGAGCCGGCGTCGCCGTGGGTCCGATCCTGGGAGGGTGGGTCACCACGAACCTGACCTGGCG
>JBJTOY010000036.1:0-6320 GCA_046074845.1 Actinomycetes bacterium
GGGGAGGGCTGAGATGGCATCGCACGGGATCAAGGACCGCGTCGCGATCGTCGGCATGGGGTGCACCCGCTTCGCCGAGGCCTGGGACCAGAGCGCCGACGACCTCCTGCGGTCCGCCGCGGCCGACGCGTTCGCGTCCGCGGGCACCACCCAGCAGGACACCGACGCGTTCTGGCTCGGCACGGCCCAGTCGGGGATGAGCGGCATCATGCTCGCCCGGGCACTCGGGCTCGAGGGCAAGCCGGTGACCCGGGTCGAGAACTACTGCGCCACCGGTTCGGAGGCGCTGCGGCAGGCCGCCTACGCGGTGGCCAGCGGCGCCTACGACTCCGCCATGGCCATCGGGGTCGAGAAGGTGAAGGACTCCGGATACCAGGGGCTCAACGCCTTCCCGATCCCGACCGACGGCACGAACCGCACGCTCACGGCGGCGGCGATGTTCTCGATGGTGGCCCCCGCCTACGCCCGCAAGTACGGCGTGCCGATGGAGGAGCTCAAGCGCACCCTCGCGCGCATCGCCTCGAAGAACCACGCCAACGGCGCGCGCAACCCGCGGGCGCAGTTCCGCCGGGAGATGTCGGTCGACCAGATCTGCGCCATGCCGGCGGTGGCCGGCGACCTGTCCGTGTTCGACTGCGCCGGGGTGGCCGACGGTGCCGCCGCGGCGATCGTCGTGCGGGCCGAGGACGCGCACCGGTACACCGATCGGCCGCTGTACGTGAAGGCACTCTCCTTCGTCGCCGGCAACGGCTCGGGCCTCACGGATCCCGACTACGACTACACCACGTTCCCCGAGATCGTGGAGTGTGCCCAGGACGCCTACCAGCAGGCCGGCATCACCGATCCGCGGGCCCAACTCGCGATGGCCGAGGTGCACGACTGCTTCACGCCGACCGAGCTCGTGCTCATGGAGGATCTCGGCTTCTGCGAGCGCGGCACGGCCTGGCGCGAGGTGGAGGCGGGCGCGTTCGACCTCGACGGCGCGCTGCCGGTCAACCCGGACGGCGGGCTGAAGTCGTTCGGCCACCCGGTCGGTGCGTCGGGGCTGCGGATGATGTTCGAGGCCTGGCTGCAGCTGCGCGGCGAGGCACCGGAGGACCGGCGCATCTCCACCTGGCCCCAACGCGACCTCGCGCTCACCCATAACCTCGGGGGCTACCCGGGCGAGATGGTGTCCTTCATCTCGATCCTCGGCTCATCGCGCGGCTGACCCGGCGCGCCGGTGGCTCAGGCCCGCACGCCCCGGAGGCCGAACCACGCCATCTCGGCGAGCCAGCGGGCGAGGAGTTGCGGGTCCTGCACCTCGCCGCGCACCGCGACCCGACGGCTCGTCGCCTCCGCCATCCCGAAGATCGCATGCGCGAGCGCGCGTCGCTGCTCGGGGGGCCCGTCGATCTCGATGAGCGAGCCGATGAGGTCGGCGACGCCGTCGACCACCTGGGACGCGAACGTCGCGAACTCTGCGTCGTCGCGCACTGAGGAGCCGAACAGCAGGCGGAACGCGTCGGGGTGCTCGGCGGCGTAGGAGAAGTAGGCGGCGAAGCCGAGCTCGACCTGCTCGCGGCCCGTCCCGGCCTCGGTCGTGGCCGCGGCGACCCGGTCGATGAGGTCGCGGGTCGTGTCCTGCAGCAGTTCGAGGTAGAGCGCCCGCTTCGAGGGGAAGTGCTGGTAGACGACCGGCTTGGTCACCCCGGCCCGCTCCGCGATCTCCTCCATCGAGGTCGCGTGGAAGCCGTGCTCGGCGAACACCTCGCAGGCGATGCCGAGGAGCTGCTGCCGTCGGGCCTCGGCCGTGAGCCGTTTCAGCGGCTGGCCTTCAACGGCATCTCGTACCGGTTCACGACGCCGAAGTTGTCGGCGAAGAGCGCGTCGACGCGCTCGGCCTCCTCGGTCGTGAGCGGGAGATCTGCGGCGGCGGCGTACTCGGCCACTTCGTCGACGTTCACGCAGGTCGGCAGCACCGTGGTGAACATCGGATCGGCGAGGATCCCGGCGATCGCGGCCTGCCCCTTCGTGCGGCCGGTGCCCTCCCACAGGAACGAGAGCGTGTCGGCCTTGTCGAAGTTGTCGAGCATGTTGTCGCGGTTGCGGTGGGCCCGGTGGTCGCCGGCCGGGAACTTGGTGTCGCGGTCGACCTTGCCGGAGAGGGAGTCGGAGGCGTGCGGCACCCGCGAGATCATGCCGACGTGGCCGCCGTGGCGGATCGACTCGTCAACGAAGGTGCGCCCGGGCTCCTGCTCGATGATGTTGTAGACGGTCTGCAGCGAGCAGATCGGTCGGCGCCGGATCGACTCGAGCCCCTCCTCGACCCAGCCGATGGCGGGGCCGAGCGCGACGCCGAGGTGCTTGATCTTGCCCTCGGTGCGCAGGTCCTCGAGGGTGGCCCACAGGTCGTCGTCGAGGATCGGCTCGATGCGGGTGTTGTGCAGTTGGTACAGGTCGATGACGTCGATGCCGAGGCGACGCAGCGAGTCGTCGCACTGACGTCGGATCGACTCCGGTCGCCAGTCGTGCGGCCGTTCCCGCTGCTGGGCGGGGCGGCGCGCGTCGGCCGAGAGGTCGTAGCCGCACTTCGTGGTCAGCACGACCTCGTCCCGGTGGGCCCGGAGGAAGTCGGCCATGAGCGTCTCGCCGAGGCCGTCCTCGCCGTAGACCGGCGCCGTGTCGAAGAACGTGATGCCGGCGTGCAGCGCCGCGTCGAGCATCCCGCGCTTGTCCTCGACCTCGCCCCACCAGTTGCTGGCGAGGGTCCAGGTGCCGAATCCGACCTCGGAGACCTCGAGGTCGCTCGTGCCGAAGCGCCGGTACCGCATGTCAGTAGACGATCACCGAACGGGCGATGTTGCCCTGACCCATGGCGTCCATGGCGTCGTTCACCTGGTCGAGGCTCACCGTGTTCGAGACCAGCTCGTCGAGCTTGAGGCCGCCGCTCTTGTAGAGGTCGACGAGCATCGGCACGTCCTGGTGGACGTTCGCCCCGCCGTACCAGCAGCCCTTGAGCGTCTTCTCCATGATGACGAAGTCCATGCCGGGGTTGAACTCCATCGTCTGGTCGAGCCGCGGTACCCCCACGATGACGGTCTCGCCGCCCTTGCGGGTCATGTCGAAGGCCTGCCGGATGGTCGCCGGGAGGCCGATGACCTCGAAGGCGACATCCGCGCCGCGGCCCTCGGTGAGCTCGAGCACCGCGGCACCGGCGTCGGTCTGCGACGCGTCGATGACGTCGGTGGCGCCCACGCCCTTGGCGTTCTCGAGCTTCCCGGCCATCATGTCGATGGCGATGATCCGCCCGGCGCCCGCGTGCTTGGCCCCCTGGATGGTGTTGAGGCCGACGCCGCCCGCCCCGATGACGACGACGTTGTCACCCTCGCGGATGTTCGCGGTGTTGTGGGCCGCACCGAATCCGGTCAGCACGCCGCAGCCGATGAGCGCGGCGACCTGGAAGGGGATGTCGTCGGGGATCTTCACGCAGGAGATGGCCGGGACGACGGTCTCCTCGGCGAACGTGCCGGCGGCCGACATCTGGGCGACGTTGGTGCCATCGGCCATCGAGAAGCGGGTCGTGAAGTCGAGCATCGAGCCGAACATCGAGGCGTTGGCGCCGGTCTCGCAGAGTTCGCCCTGCGCGCGGGCGCACGTGTAGCAGGTGCCGCACTGCGGGACCCAGGAGATGACGACGTGGTCGCCGACCTTCACGTTCGTGACGCCCTCGCCGACGGCGACGATCGTGCCCGCACCCTCGTGGCCGAGCACGGCCGGCGGAGCGATCGGCAGGGTGCCGTTGATGACCGAGATGTCGGAGTGGCAGACGCCCGACGCGCCGAGCGCGATCCGGACCTCGCCCGCCTGCGGGTCCATGAGGTTGAGGTCCATCAGCTCGAGCGGCTGGTCGTTGGCGGTGAAGACGGCGGCCTTGGTCACGGGGGCTCCCTTGCGTTTGCACGACGCCTCGGGCGAGGCGCCGGTGAATCTAACCCCGGGCGCGGTCCTCACGCTCAGCCGCGCGCACCCCGTACCCGATGATGATCGGGATGGGCAGGATGACGACCGCGGTGAGCAGCGACACGACGCAGACGACCACCCAGAACCCCTCGAACCCGGTGGTGAGTGCGATGGCGAAGGCCACCATGGCGACCAGCAGCAGCGAGTAGCCGATCCGCTTGGCGAGCCCGGCCCAACGGGCGATGCGGCGGCGCCGGTCCCGCACCGCGTCGGACGCCGGGGTGACCGGCGGCTCGGGCGGCGTGAGGTTCTCGGCGGGCACGTCGGTATCCTGCCCGGCC
Organism: Actinomycetes bacterium; assembly: GCA_046074845.1. Classification (GTDB taxonomy): domain Bacteria; phylum Actinomycetota; class Acidimicrobiia; order IMCC26256; family IMCC26256; genus IMCC26256. The sequence goes on from JBJTOY010000036.1 coordinate 4,284, forward strand.
GTGACCCCCCAGCAGGAGCCGGCCCGACCCGGCCCCGTGTTCGCCCCCGACGTCACCCACGTGATGGCGGTCGTGAACCTCTCCCCGGAGTCCCGGGTGCGTCAGGCCGTCGTCGACTCACCGCAGGCCGCGCTCGACCGGGCCCGCTGGGCTCGTGATCTCGGTGCCTCGATCATCGACCTCGGTGCGCAGTCGAGCCACTTCGAAAATCGGGAACTCACCCCCGAGGAGGAGCTCGAGCGGCTGCTGCCGGCCCTCGACCTGCTCGTCGACGACGGGTTCGTGGTGTCGGTGGACTCCTGGAAGCCGGAGGTCTCGCGGGTGGCCGTCGCCCACGGGGCCGCCATCGTCAATGACACCGGCGGCATGCAGCAGGCCGCGATGCGCGACGTCGTGCGGGAGAGCGGCGCGTGGTGCGTGGCCATGCACATCGAGGGCGACAACCCGCTCTCGGTCGAGATGCGCGAACTCGAGGGCGACCGACCCGCAGCGGTGGCCGCGGGTCTCGCCCGGCTCGTGCGCGAACTGGCCGACGAGGGCATCCCGAACGTGATCGTGGACCCGGGCCTGTCGATCAACTACCGCAGCGACTACGCCCGTTACGGCCAGCTGCAGTTGGAGACGATCCGCCGCATGGGTGAACTCCGGGCCACCGGTGCGCCGGTGCTCCTGCCGGTGCCCCGCAAGGCCGAGGACCACCGCATGCACGCGTACCTCGTGCTCTCGGTCGAGTACGGCGCGGACGTGATCCGCGTGCACGACGTCGAGGCAGCCTGCGATCTGGTGCCGCTCCTCGGCCGCCGACTCGGGGCCGACTCGATCTCCCGCTGACGCGGGTCAGGAGACGACGGCGAGGCGACGGTTCGTGGCGTCGAGGACGGCGCGGGCGACCGCGTCGGCCTCGTCGTGGCGGCGCACCACCGCCGAACCCGCGAGCACATGCTCGGATGCCGGCAGCACGAACGACACGGTCACGACTGCGACGTCCTCGCTGCCGACGCGCATCACGAGCGCGCTGTCCACGTCGCAGCACTCCGCCTGGGGCTGCAGTTGACGCAGCGCGTCCATCGTGGCGCTGGCGACGAGACGGAAGCGCGCGGTCGAGGCGACCGAGCCCTCGGCGAACCCGACGGCCTCGATGTCGGCCTGGGCCAGCGTCACCCGCACGAGCGAGCGCAGGCCGTTGTTCTCGGCCGTCACCTGCCGCAGCACCGCCCGGGCGCCGCCACGGACCGGGTTCTCGAGCGCCTGGGGGGACACGCTCCCGGCCTGGGCGCCGAGTTGGACGACCGAGACGATCCGCCGGTCGATCTCGATCCCGAAGGAGGCGAGGGCCACCGACTGGATGTCTCGCACGACCTGCTTGGGGTGCTTGGCGCCCTGGGCGAGGATGTGGACCTCGGTGGGGCGGCCGATGCGGTCGGTCACGATCCGGGCCGCCGAGACCTCGGGGAGCCGGCACAGCTCCCGCTCGAGCTCGATGATCTCGGCCTCGACGGGATCGACCGTGCCCTCGGTGCCTGCCTCACCCGTCTCGTCCATGCGGCCGAGGATACGGCCCGATCTGCCACCCCGCGTGGCAATCGCCGGGTCGCTCGGGGGTCCGGGCCCGTGCGGCGGCGCCGTGTGCCGACCGACTCGGTCCCGAGGCGTGGCGGGCCCGGCGGGGGCGTCGGTGGCTGGGCCGGGGGCGCCGGAGCCCGTGCCGGACCGGCCGTTCGGCCACCGGCCGGGACGGAGGGGCCGGATCCGTGGACTCCTGTTGGGGCCGGTGTTACGGTTGTGATTCCTGTTACTCAACGTGACGATTGAGGAGCAGGGCTGAGGAAGTCCAGAGCCGCCAGCGGCGGGTGCCCCCCGGGTCGGTGGGGGCGTCCGGACCCGCGTGAACCAGATGAGGGGGACCGGCGAGGGTCGACACGACATCACGACGGAGACGGCAGGGTCCCAGCACACGATGCAGGACGTGGGAGTCCCGAGCGGAGCGGATTCCTCCGGGTCATTAGCGAACCCCGGAGAGATCAGACGCGAAGGGGG
>JBJTOY010000037.1:0-30666 GCA_046074845.1 Actinomycetes bacterium
CACCCCCGAGTTCGTGGCCGACGCGCATGCCGCCGGTCTCGAGGTGTGGGTCTGGTTCAGCGGCACCGACGACGACGTCCCGGCCGAGTGGCAACGACTGCTGGCGATGGGGGTCGACGGCCTCGACACGGCTCGACCCGCCGCCGCCGAGCCCTACATCGCGGCGGCGAACGCGGTCCGGGCGGCCGAGGCGACGACCACCACGAGCGCACCGAGTGTGGCCCCAGCCACCCTGCCCGCGACGGGTGGCGGCGGAGCAGCGGCCGTGCTCGGCGGATCCGTCCTGACGATCGGCGTCGTGCTGGTCGCATCCCGCCGGCGGTGGGCGTGATGCTCCCGTCCGGGCCCAGTTCCTAGAATCAGGACCGTGTTCGACGACATCCTCTCGGCGAACCGTGAGTACTCGGCCGGGTTCTCGCTCGCCGGCCTCGACCCGCGTGCGGCCAAGGGCCTCGGGGTCGTGACCTGCATCGATTCCCGCATCGAACCACTGGCGATGCTCGGGCTCTCCCCGGGCGACGCCAAGATCCTCCGGAACGCAGGAGGACGGGTGTCGGACGACGTCCTCCGGTCGCTCGCGCTCGCAACCCACCTGCTCGGGGTCACCCGGATCTGCGTCGTCCAGCACACTCGGTGCCGCATGGTGGGGGCGACGAACGAGGAGATCCGAGCGAAGATCGGGCCGGCGGCCGACGGTCGCGACTTCCTCCCGATCGACGACCAGCGGGCGACGCTGCTCGAGGACGTGCGGGCGATCCGGGAGAGTCCACTCATCGCCAACGGGGTCGCCGCCGCGGGATTCATCTACGACGTCGACACCGGACTCCTCGATCCGATCGGGCCCTGAGCGGCGCCACGTGCACGCGCCGGACGAGAGAACCACCGGGTCCGGTCCGGCGCGCATGCCGGAGGCCGAACTGGCCATCGATCGGTCCTTCGTGCGGGACCTGCTCGAACGGCAGCTCCCGCAGTACGCATCGCGCCGGGTCGAGTTCGTCGCCAACGGCTGGGACAACTGCGTCTACCGGCTGGGTGAGGACCTCGCAGTCCGCCTCCCTCGCCGCGCCGCGGCGGTCCCCCTCGTGGAATCCGAGACCCGGTGGCTGCCATCACTCGCCGGGGTGCTCCCGCTGGAAGTCCCGTACCCCATGCACCGGGGCGAGCCCGATGGACGCATGCCCTGGCCGTGGTCCGTCGTGCGGTGGGTGTCCGGCGCACCGGCCGATCACGGGACGGCACCGTCGGCCGCCGATGCGCGATCACTCGCGGCGTTCCTCGGAGCTCTCGGGACCCGGGCGCCGCACGATGCGCCGGTCAACCCGTTCCGTGGTGTCCCCCTCGCGGCACGGGACGCCGGCGTACGCCGCGCGCTCCGTCGGGTCGACCACCCCGGAGCCGAACGGTGTCTGGAGATCTGGGAGGAGTCCCTCAGGCTGCCCGAGTACCGGGGACCGGCCGTCTGGGTCCACGGGGATCTCCACCCGGCGAACCTGATCCGTCGAGACCGGCGACTCGTCGGCGTCGTCGACTGGGGCGATCTGACCGCCGGCGACCCGGCCTGCGACCTCCAGGTGGCCTGGACCTGGTGCGACCGGGCCGGGCGCACCGTCCTGCTCGAAGCCGCGGGGTGCGACGGCGTGACGGTCGCACGGGCCCGTGCCAACGCCCTCGCTCACGGCCTCGCCTGCCTCGCCGGCTCGGCGGACAACCCGCGGATGGCCGCGATCGGTGCGGCGACCGTCCGCGAGGTCCTGGCCGACCGGCCCGGCTGACCACGCGCCCAGCGTGGCCCGCGGACACAGGGGGTGGTGATGCCCGGTACGATCTGGCCCGTTCACGTCGTGTGGGCTGGTCCAGGCTCCGCACGCAGCGGGGCAGACGGGGGTGAGAGCGTGCGGCGCTGGTTGCTGGGACTTGGCACGGTCACGGCGGTCCTCGTCGCGTCCAGCGGCCTCGTAGCGGTGCTCCCTGAGACCGCGTCGGCCGTCACGCCGATCCCGGCCGCACCGTCCTTGGCCTCCGGTGGCTCCCACACCTGCGCCGTCGTGAACGGCGGCGCCGTGAACTGCTGGGGTCTGAACTCCTCCGGCCAACTCGGCGACGGGACGTTGACGAACCGATCGACACCCGTGACCGTCAAGGAGCTCGCCGGCGCACAGTCGGTCGCCGCCGGACAAGCGCACACCTGCGCAGTCATCAGTGGCGGCTCGGTGTCGTGCTGGGGAAGGAACGTCGGGGGCCAGCTCGGCGACGGCACGACCTCCGCGCGGCGAACGCCCACGGCGGTGCTCGGCGTGACCAACGCGGTGCAGGTCGCCGCCGGCCTGGCCCACACCTGCGCCGTGCGTTCGGTCGGAACCGTGCTGTGCTGGGGCCAGAACACGTACGGACAGCTCGGGGACGGCACGAACACCTCGCGGTCCACGTTCGTCCAGGTGACGGGCATCACGACCGCGACGTGGGTCTCGGTCGGGAACACCTTCTCGTGCGCCCGGCTCTCGGGCGGAACGGTCAAGTGCTGGGGTGGGAACGGCGATGGCCAGCTCGGCAACGATGGCCCCTCGTCCTTCTCGCCGGTCGACGCAGTCGGAATCGCGACCGCGGTGGCGGTCTCGGCGGGGACACGGACCGCTTGCGCACCACTCTCCGATGGGACGGTCTTGTGCTGGGGCAACAACTCGAGCCAGCAGGTCGGTGACGGGACGTCGGTCAACCGGCGCGTGCCGACTCCCGTGACGGGCCTGACCGGCGCTCGGCAGACGGCGGTGGGCGACAACCATGGGTGCGCCGTGCTGCTGTCCGGGGACATGAAGTGCTGGGGCGAGAACATCAACGGCAAGCTCGGTGACGGAACCACGAACAACGCCGCGACCCCGGTCGCCGTGAGTGGGATCGCGAGCGGTCGCGTGCCGACGGCCTCCGACCAGGGGACCTGCGTTCGGCTCGAGGACGGCACCATCAGGTGCTGGGGTCTCAACGCCGACGGTCAGGTCGGCGACGGCACGAACACCAATCGGCTCGTGCCGACGCGCGTGCTCGGCTTCCAGACCGTCGCCGGCGGCTTCACCGGCGTGACGCCGCTCCGGGTCCTCGACACCCGCGGGGCGAACCAGGGGATCGCGTGCGGAACGGGCACCCTGCAGGTCGCCGACGTCGGCGGGGTCGTGCCACGCAGCGCTGCGTCGGTGGCGCTGAACGTGACGGTCGTCAACGCGAAGGCGGCGGGTTTCCTCACGCTGTACCCATCCGATGCTGCACGGCCCACCTCCTCGAACGTCAACTACGAGGCTGGCCAGGTCGTCGCCAATAACGTCGTCGTCAAGGTCAGTGCCGACGGGACCGGCACCGTGGACCTCTTCGCCAACGCTGGGTGCCCCGACGTCATCGTCGACATCGTCGGTTCGTTCTCCGGCGGTGCTCCCGCCGGAGGAGGGTTCACCGGCATCACCCCGGTCCGGGCCTACGACAGCCGCAACGGTGACGGCTGCGTCGGCGCATCCCGCGCGATCCCGATCCAGAGCGTCGTGCCCGGGATCCCCGTCTCGGCCGTCGCGGTCGCCCTCAACATCACGGTCGTGACGCCCCGAGCCGCTGGGTACCTCACCGCCTTCCCCTCGGGGGTCGGACGGCCCAACGTGTCGACGCTGAACTTCGTGGCCGGACAGGTGGTTCCGAACGGCACGCTCCTGAAGCTCGGCAACTCGGGCCAGATCACCGTGTATGCCAACGCAGGGTGTCCGCACGTGGTCGTCGACGTGGTCGGATGGTTCGCGACCGGGACCGCGGTGCTCGGCGGGTTCGTCGGCATCACGCCGGCCCGGGTGCTCGACACCCGGTCGGGACCGGCCTGCGCCCTCAACCCGACCGCAAGCGCCCAGGTCGCGGGCGGCAACGACGTGACCGGGGCCCTGACCGGCGTGCCGACGAACGCGAGCGCGGTTGCGCTCAACGTCACGGCCGTCGCCGGCTTCGTGCCCGGGTACATCACGGCCTATCCGGCCGGGGTCCCGGCGCCGACGGCCTCGACGGTCAACTACCTCGCCGGGCAGGTCGTGCCGAACGGCGCGCTCGTGAAGGTGGGATCCCTCGGGGCCGACTCGTTCACCACCAATGGCGGGTGCCCGAACGTCGTGGTCGACATCAACGGGTACTTCGCGGGCTGACACTGCGCATTCGGTGCGCCGGGAGCGCTACGACTAGCGTCCGGCTGTTCCGAATCCAGACGGGAGCGCGCCGTGGCCACGACGTCCTTCATCACATCGAGCGCCGAGGTGCGCGAAGCCGGACGCAAGGGTCGTGGCATCTTCGCGACCGAGCGGATCGCCGCCGGCACGACCGTGGCCGCGTTCGGCGGCTCCATGGTCCACCGGATGCAGTTCGAGGCCGAGCCGGAGTACCGCCGGACCCACTCGCTCCAGATCGACACCGACCTGTTCCTGCTCTGCCCTGAGCAGGAAGAGCCGGCGGACCTCTTCAACCACTCCTGCGAGGCGAACTGCGGCATCGGCGGCAACATCCTCGTCGTCGCCATGCGCGACATCGAAGCGGGCGAGGAACTCACCTTCGACTACGCCATGAGCGATGACGACGATTACGACGAGTTCGTCTGCGCGTGTGGCGAACCGTCGTGCCGTGGCCTCATCACGGGGGCGGACTGGCGGCGACCGGAGTTGCAGGTCAAGTACCACGGCTGGTTCTCGGACTACATCGCCCGCCGGATCGACGCCGAGGCCGAGAGCCGGGGCTGAACCCGGCTCGCCCGGGGATCCACCGGCCGCCGGCGGCGCGTCCCTACGATCTTGGCCCGACGGGCGATGCCCGACGGGAGGAAACCATGAACGACAAGCTCCGCATCGGCATCGCCGAGGCGATCGGCACGGCCATCCTCGTGATCGGCGGTCCAGGGACGGCCATCCTCGCCACCGGCTACTTCTCCGGGGCCACCAAGTCGGTGCTCGTCCTCGGTGTCGCCCTGGCCTTCGGTCTCTCGCTGCTCGTGGCGGCCTACGCCATCGGCAGCATCTCCGGGTGCCACATCAACCCGGCCGTGACGATCGGCCTCTGGGCGATCAGGAAGACCGAGGGGGCCCTCGTACCCTTCTACATCGTCGGTCAAGTCGTCGGCGGCATCCTCGGAGGTGCCGTCATCTTCATGATCGCCCGGTCCAGCGAGATCGCGTGGACCGCGAACCAGACCGGGTTCGCATCGAACGGGTTCGGCTCGCACTCCCCGGGGCGGTTCTCGCTCGGCGCGGCGATCATCGCCGAGATCGTGTTCACGGCGGTGTTCATCTTCATCATCGCGAGCACGACGCGGAAGTCGATGGCCCCGGGGATGACCGGCGTCGTCGTCGGTCTCACGCTCACGTTGATCCACCTCATCTCGATCCCCGTGGACAACACCTCGGTGAATCCGGCTCGCTCGATCGCAACCGCGGTGTTCCAGCGGGGCTGGGCCCTCGAGCAACTCTGGGTCTTCATCGTGTTCCCGATCGTGGGCGGACTCATCGGCGCCCTGGTCTGGCGGGCACTCGTCAAGCCCGAGGACGCCTGACCCTTCGCGGACCGACCCGGACCGGGCCGCGCCCGACCGGACCGCTCCCTGCGGATCGGCTGGCGCGGCCCCGTCGCGTCGCGGGCGCCTACGCTGCCCGGGCGCCGTCGCCGAGGAGGAACCGTGGAGAAGTTGATCTACCTGGTCTGGGGCCGACAGGACGCCGGACCGGATGAACACCACCGCATCCTCATCGGCGAACTCGCACCCCGCCTGCTCGCGCTCGATCCCGCCCAACTGTGGATGCAGGTGGACGACCACGACGCCGAGGTGCCCGTGCCGCTCCCGGCACCGGAGGGCGAGCACCTCCCGATGGGGGTCGTATCCATCTGGCTGCCTCGTTACGACGACCGGGGCCCGTTCGAGGAGGTGCTGCGCGAGCACTGCGCACGCATCGCCGGCTACCTCGTCCTCGAGAGCATGTACACGGACTACGGGGGGAACCGGCACTCGGGTCCACGGACCTGGCCCGATGGCGAGCGTTCGCCCGGGGTCACCATGGTCACGCTCATGGAGACGCCGGACCGCATGACCGACGAGGAGTGGGTCACGCACTGGCACACCGTGCAGTCGCCGGTCTCGGAGTCGATGCAACCGCGTATCCGCTACGTCCGCAACGCAGTCGTGCGCGCAGTGACACCCGATGCGCCGCCGTGGCGCGGGATCGTCGAGGAGTGCTGGCCCTCCCCGGGGCACATCACCGACCCCATGCTGTTCTACTGCGCCGGTGATGACCCGGAACTCATGCAGGCGAACCTGCGGGAGATGCTCGCCAGCGTCACTGCGTTCCTCGACCTCGAGCGCCTCCGCAGCATCACGATGAGCGAGTACCTGCTCAGGACCAGGTGAAGCCGCCACCGGAGACGCCACCGGCCCCCGCGGCGCGCCACGCCGAGTTCGCACTGCTCGGCGCATGCGTGGCGGCGGTCGCCTGGGGGATCGGCCCGCTGGCGGTGCGCGGCATCGATTCAGGGGCGGTGAACACCGCGTTCTGGCGACTCTGGCTCGCCGTCCCGATCGCGTGGTTGCTGGCGAGACCCGCCGGCGGCCTCGACCTCCGAACGCTCCGACGGGCGATCGGGCCCGGCGTGCTCTTCGCGCTCTCCCTCATCACGGGCTGGACCGCGATCCGCGAGACCTCGGTCGCGAACGCCACGATCATCCCGGCGTTGCAACCGGTCCTCGTCCTCATCGTGGCGAGCCGAACCTTCGGTGAGCGGATCCGGGCGCGCGACCTCGTGTTCGGGGCCATCGGACTGGCCGGCGTGGTGGTCTTCCTCGCGGTGGCGAGCGACACGTCCGGGGCCACACGCCGCGGTGACATCTGGGCGGCGGCGGGACTCGTGGTCTGGGTGGGCTACTTCGTCGAGACGAAACGCCTGCGCACCCGCCACGACGACGTCCACACCCTGCCGTTGCTCGCCGGGGTCATGCTGTGCGCCGCCGTCACGATCACGCCATACCTGCTCATCACCGAGGGCCCGCCCGAACCCCTGCAGGGCGTCGACTGGCTCTGGGTCCTGTTCATCGTGTTCATCCCGGGTTTCACCGGCCACGGGCTGATGACCTGGGCCCAACGCCATGCGCCGGTGTCGCTGCTCTCGGTCGTGATGCTCCTGTCGCCGATCGTCTCGGCCATCGGCGCCTGGGTCATCTTCGGGCAGGCGCTGCTCCCGGTGCAGTTCCTCGCGGGCGCCCTCGTGCTGGGCAGCGTGGCGGCCGTCGTGACCGGCCACCGTGCGGTCCCGGTCGAACCCGAGGTCGCCTGAACCCTCAGTGGCCGGTGAGCGATCGGAGCACCGAGGCACGGATGCGGGCGGGTCGCCCCGTGCGCGCCTCGGCCCGATCCGCACCCCGGGTGAGGGCGGTCATCGAGCGCACGGCGAGGAACCGCAAGGGCTCCGGCTCCCAGCGCCGCGACCGGTGGCCGACCCATGGCAGGGCCGTCAGGTCACTCGCCCGCCCCAGCAGGAGATCGGCGAGCGTGCGGCCGGCGAGGTTGCTCGTGGTGACCCCGTCGCCGACGTACCCGCCCGCCCACGCCAGCGAACGGTCCGCGGTGACGCCGACGCCCGAGTGCCAGTCACGGGGCACCCCGAGCGGACCGCCCCACCGGTGCGTGATGTCCTTCTCGCGCACCACCGGGAACATGTCGCCGAGCGCGGCCTCCAGAGCACGGAAGGTGGTCCGGTCACGGTCGAACCGGGGTCGGATGCGCGAACCGAAGTGGTAGGGCGCACCCCGACCACCGAACGCGATGCGGTCGTCCCGGGTCCGCTGCGCGTAGATGATGAGGTTCCGGCCGTCGGTCAGGGTCTCGCGGCCCGACCACCCGATCTCGCCCCACACCGTCGGATCCAGCGGTTCGGTGGCGACCATCAACGAGTACACCGGGATCGTCCGCCGCCGTTGGCCGGGCAGGGTCGAGGTCCAGGCCTCGGTGGCCAGCACGGTGCTCGCGGCGCGGACCGAACCGGAGGCGGTGCGTACGCCGTCGCGATCCAGGCCGATCACCCGCGTGCCCTCGAGGATGATGCCCCCTCGACGTTCCACCGCCTCGGCCAGTCCGTGCACGAGGCGTGCCGGATCGATCGCGGCGCAGTCCGGCGTGTGCACCCCGAGACGGGTTCCCCGGACCCGGATCCGAGCGTCACAGGCGGCCGCGTCCAGTTCCACCGAGTGTTCGGGGCCGAGTCCCCACCTCCGGTCGTCCTCGACGATCCCCCGTACCCGTGCGTCCTGGGCCGGGGTGCGCGACACCGTGAGCGTCCCACCGCGGTGGAACCCACAGTCGATGCCCTCGAGGTCGCAGACGCGCCGGATGTCCTCGATCGAGTCGACCATCGCCCGGTGCTGCGCCCGCACGGCCTCGGGACCCCCGTGCCGGGCGAGGTCGGTCCGGCTCGCAGCGAAGAGTGCCGAGGCCCAGCCGCCGTTGCGCCCCGACGCGCCGAATCCGACCACCTCCTGCTCCAGGACCACGACCCGGGTCGACGGCTCACGCTCGAGCAGCGCATACGCGCTCCAGAGGCCGCTGAACCCGCCGCCGACGATGACGACATCCGCGATGGCGTCCCCGTCCAGCCCTCGCCGTGCTCGGACCGGGCGGGGGAGCCCTGCGAACCACAGGCTGAGTTCCGCGTGGGGAGCGTCGGCGGCCGGCATGGCCCGATCCTCCCACGCCGCGCACGAACTATCGTCCCGACGGTCCGCAGACGCCCGGACCGAACTGGAGGTGTGCGTCGATGGGGCTCCCCGAACCGCCGCCGCTCGGCGCCATGGCCCTCCCGGCCGGGACCTTCGCCGAACAGGTCGTCCTCGTGACCGGCGGCGGCACCGGGCTCGGGCGAGCCATCGCGCTCGAGTTCGGACGACTCGGCGCCCACGTCGTGATCGCCTCGCGGGATCCCGATCACCGGGCGGCCGGAGTGGCGGCACTCGACGGGATCGGAGCCGCCTCCACGGCGCTGGCCTGCGACATCCGCGAGTCGGCGGCCGTGGCCTCGCTCTTCGACGACTGCGAGCACGGTCCGGGGCTGCCGGACGTGCTCGTGAACAACGCGGCCGGGAACTTCCCGGTGCCGGCCGAGGACATGTCCCCGAACGCGTGGCGGACCGTGGTCGACATCGTCCTCAACGGGACGTTCCTGTGCTCCCGCGAGTTCGGTCGCCGGCACATCGCGGCGCGAACCCCCGGATCGATCATCAACATCGGCGCCTCGTACGCCTGGACCGGAGGTCCCGGCTTCGCGCACTCCGCGGCCGCCAAGGCGGGCGTGAAGAACCTCACCGAGACCCTGGCGGTCGAGTGGGGCCCGTACGGGATCCGGGTGAACGGTCTCGTCCCGGGGCTCTTCCCGCATGAGGACGAGGTGGAGGCCATCCGGGCCGTTCCCGACCGCCACCGCTCCGATGCGCTCCGACAGCCGGCGATGCGGGCGGGATCCCCGCGTGAGCTCGGCTGGGCCGCGACCTTCCTGGCGTCCCCGTACGCCGGCTTCGTGAGCGGTCACACGATGGTGGTGGACGGCGCGAACTGGCAGCGGCGGGCCATGCTCATGCCCGAGGTCGTCCCCATCCGCGAGCAGATGGGGCGCAGCCCCTTCACGCTGGAACCACCGCCCGGGAGGACGTCATGACCGAGGAGCGACCCCCGGAGTGCATCCGGGTGGACCACGACGGCCCAGTCGCCGTGCTCACCCTGTGCAGGCCCGAGTCCCTCAACGCCTGGTCCTGGGAATCGGCACGACAGCTCGGCACCGTCGCCGATGCCCTCCGGTTCGACGACCGTGTACGGGCAGTGGTGCTGCGCGCCGAGGGACGCGCCTTCTGTGCCGGGGTCGACCTCGGCATGCCGAGCGATCGGATCACCGGACGGTCGCCGGCCGAGAAGGTTCGCAACTACTACGAACGCTTCCGCTGGGTGCACGAGCGGTTCCGGGTCTTCTCCGACCTCCCGCAACCCACCGTCGCGGCGATCCAGGGGTACTGCCTCGGCGCCGGATTCGAGATCGCCCTCATGTGCGACGTCCGCATCGCAGCCGACGACGCCCGGTTCGCGTTGCCCGAGGCCCAGGTCGGCGTGTCCATCGACGCCGGAGGCGATCTCCGACTCGCCCACGAGATCGGCGCCGGCAACGCGAAGTTGCTCGCGCTCACCGGACGCCGGTTCGATGCGCACGACGCGCTCCGTCTCGGTGTGGTGCAGGAGGTCGTGGCTCGCGAGGACCTCGACGCCACGGCGATGGCCCTCGCCCGGGAGATCGCTGCGAACGCACCGCTCGCGGTCCAGGGGATCAAGCGGACGATCAACGCCTTCGTGGAGCGGGGGATGACCGACACCATGCGGTTCGAAGCGATGAGCGCCGCCGTGGAGTTCGTCTCCGACGACATGACCGCTGGGTACGCCGCCCGGGCCGCACGCCAGACCGCCGAGTTCGAGGGGAAGTGAGGAACGATGCCGTACCCGCGTGAGGAGATCGAGGCGGTCATGGATCGCTACGTCGCGCTGCGCCGAGCGATCGACGCCGGGGAACGCGCCTGGATCGACCTGCTCGAGTTCTACACCGAGGATGCCGTCTACATCGATCCGGCCTGGGGCCGGGTGGAGGGTCGCGACGCGATCGCATCGTTCATGGTCGAGTCCATGACGGGCCTGGAGGACTGGACGTTCCCGGTCGAGTTCACCGCGATCGCCGGCGACGACGTCGCGGTGAAGTGGCTCCAGATCCTCCCCGGAACCCGGCCCGACGGGTCGCCGTGGGTGCAGTCAGGTTGGTCCCGCCTCGTCTACGCGGGGGAGGGGCGGTTCGGCTACCAGGAGGACATGCTCAACATGTCCCACGTCATCGAGGACATGCGCGCGAGCGGATGGCGGCCCGGTCCCGGATTCACGGCACCCCCCGCCGAACCGGACCGCGACATCTCGATCCCCGGGCGCTGAGCCTCAGCGGTCGAGCACCGCCGCGAGCAGTTCCGCGAGTTCCAGCGGTCGGTCGCCCTGGATCGAATGGCCGGCGCCCTCGACGACGTGCACCTCGGCGTCCGGACGGCGACGCCGCAGCTCGGCGACGTCCGCGTCGTCGACGACGGGGGAGTCGGCACCCCGGACGAGGGTCAGGCGGACCCCGATCGCATCGACGGCCTCCCACATCGAACCGAAGTCGGGCACGTCGGTCCCTTCCGGCAGGTGGTTGCGGTCGTAGCGCCACGCCCAGGTGCCGTCGGGTCGCGGCGCAGCGTTGTGCAGCACGCCGCGGCGCAGGGAGGACTCGCTGCGGGTCGGGTTGAAGAGGATCGTGCGCTCGAGCAATTCGTCGAACGAGGCGAAGGTCTCCGGACCGTTGACGAACGAGGTGATCGCCGAGGCCTTGTCCCGGGTGACCCCCGGGGTGATGTCCACGAGCACGAGCTCGCCCACGAGGTGCGGGTACTGGTGGGCCAGCGACAGTGCCGTGAGGCCGCCGAGCGACATGCCGGTCACCACCCGGGCGTCGGGCGCCAGCTCGGCGACGGCGACCGCCACGGCGTGGGCGTTCTCGGCGGGCCAGTACGCGCGGTCCTCGCGCCAATCCGAGTGCCCGTGGCCCGGCAGGTCGACCGCGAGGACGGGACGGTCGAGCGCGAGCGCGACCGTGTCCCAGGTGTGGGCGTTCTGCGCGCCACCGTGCAGCAGGACCATCTCCGCCGGACCCGCCCCCCAGCGGATGGCGCTCACACGCCGACCTCGGCCGACCTCGGCCCACACCCGTTCGACCCGGACATCGCCCGGGGGCGCGAGACCGACCTCGGCGGCGTTCTCGTGCAGGAGTCCGAACTCCTCGTAGTGCTCGACCACGCCCCGACGCTACCCGCCGGATCCCGGGCCCGGCGGGCGCCGATCGTAGGCTCACCCGGATGCGACTCTCGCCCGCCGCCTACCGCCGCGTCACGATCGTCGCGGCCGTCCTCGTCGGCGTGATCATCGTCACCGGCGCGGCGGTCAGGCTCACGGGATCGGGCCTCGGGTGCCCCTCGTGGCCGAACTGCTCCCCGGGCCGGCTCACCCCGCAGGACGCCACCTCGTACCACGCGATGGTCGAGTTCGTGAACCGCACCTTCACCGGCGCGGTCTCCCTCGGCGTCATCGCGGCGGTCCTCGGCGCGCTCATCCGGTCGCCCCGGCGTCGGGACCTCACCTGGCTCTCGCTCGGTCTCGTGGGCGGGGTCGTCGGTCAGATCGTGCTCGGAGGCGTCACCGTCCTGACCGACCTGAACCCCTTCGCCGTGATGGGCCACTTCGTGCTGTCGATCCTCATCCTCGGAGATGCCGTCGTGCTCGTGCACCGGGCGGGCCTGCCCGACGGCGTGCCCACCGAACCCTCGGGCCGTCCGGTCGAACGCCGGGCCGCGGTCGCCCAGTTCCTGCTCACCTGTGTCGTCGTCGTCACCGGAACCGTGGTCACCAACAGCGGACCGCACGCGGGGGACCTCGATGCGAAGCGGTTCGACCTGCGACTGACCGACATCGCGCGGGTCCACAGTGCGACGACCATCCTGCTGCTCCTCACGGTCGTCGCCACCGTCCTCGTCATCGGCCGGGCGGGGCTCGGCCCGGCGCGCCTCCGGGCGTTGTCCTGGCTCCTGGTCGTCGTGGTGGCCCAGATGGCGGTCGGGTACACGCAGTACCTCACCGGGGTCCCCGCGCTGCTCGTCGCCGTCCACATCCTCGGTGCGGTCCTCGTCTTCACCGCTTCCCTCCGGGTCCTCCTCGTGAACTGGCGGCCCGCGTTCGGACCGGCGGCGATGCACGACGGCCCCGGCCCGGACCGTGTCGTCGACGAACCGGAACGCGTGGTGGCCCGATGACCGCCGCCATCCGCACCGAGGGCATCGTGCGCCGGTTCGGCGACAAGACCGCGGTGGCCGGGGTCGACCTCGAGGTCGCACCGGGCGAGATCTACGGGTTCCTCGGCCCGAACGGCGCGGGGAAGAGCACGCTGGTGCGCATGCTCGTCACCCTGCTGCTCCCCACGGAGGGACATGCGACGGTGGCCGGGCACGACGTGATCGATGATCCCGACGGCGTCCGTCTGGCCATCGGGGTCGCGCTCCAGGACGCCTCCCTCGACGCGAAGCAGACCGGGATCGAGTTGCTGCGCCTCCAGGCCCGCCTGTACGGGCTCGACCGCGGCGAGATCGCCCGGCGCCTCACCGAGATCGGCGACCTCATCGATCTCGGGGACGCCCTCGGACGGCGCATCGGCACCTACTCCGGCGGCATGAAGCGTCGACTCGACCTCGCGGCCGCGCTCGTCCACAACCCGCAGGTGCTGTTCCTCGACGAACCGACGACCGGACTCGACCCGATGAGCCGGGCGACGGTCTGGAACGAGGTCCGGCGCCTCAACGAGGAACTCGGCATGACGATCTTCCTCACCACCCAGTACCTCGAGGAGGCCGACGAACTCGCGCATCGGGTCGGCATCATCGACCGCGGCCGGCTGGTGGCCGAGGGCAGCCCCGATGCACTCAAGCGTGGGATCGGGCACGACGTCATCGTCATCGCGGTCGACGACGGGCGGGAGGCCGACGCCCGGGTCGCGCTCGGCGGGGTGCGGGGCGTCGCGGGCGTCGACGTGCACCGCCGCGAGGTGACCGTGCGCACCGAAGACGGCGGCGCGCTCATCAGTCCGGTGGCCGTGGCACTCGACGATGCCGGCGTGCCGGTGCGGAGCCTGACCCTGCGCACACCCACCCTCGACGACGTGTTCCTGCAGATGACCGGTGGCCACATCGACGCCGGCACCGCGCCGGAGGCGGACGTATGACGACGCCCGGTCCGACCATCCGCGCCCGGCGTGCCGGGACGCTCGCCGACCTGCGGTCGATCTCGGGACGGGCCCTGCGCGCCATCCCGCGCGACCCGGAGCAGTTCATCCCGGCGATGATCGTCCCGTTGTTCTTCTTCGTGGTGAACGTCGGGGCGCTCCAGAACGTGGCCGAGCGTTCGGGATCGGTGCCCGACTTCAAGGCCTTCCAACTCCCGGTCGCCATCCTGTTCGCGGTCACCGGCGTGTCGCGGGCATCGGCCCTCGTCTACGACATCCAGGACGGGTACTTCGACCGGCTCCTCATGACGCCCGTCCGACGGGTGACCCTGTTGCTCGGGCTGCTCACCGCCGACTTCGCACTCGTGATCGCGCTGTGCGTGCCGGTCCTCATCCTCGGGGCCGCCATCGGGGTCCACTTCGCGACGGGCCTGGTGGGCCTCGGCCTCTTCCTGCTGCTCGCCGGATGCTGGGGGATCGCGTTCAACGGGTTCACGTACGCCATCGCGCTGAAGACCGGGAGTCCGGCCGCGGTGAACTCCTCGTTCATCCTCTTCTTCCCGTTCGCCTTCCTCACGACGTCGTTCCTGCCCAAGGAGGCGCTCACGGGCTGGCTGGCGACGATCGCCTCCTACAACCCGGTCACCTACATGCTCGGTGGCCTGCGGGCGATCCTGAGCGGCGGTTGGGAGTGGTCGACGATCGGCCAGGCCTTCGGCGCCGTGTTCATCGTGGGGACGATCAGCATGACCCTCTCACTGCTGGCGCTGCGCAGCCGCGTGCGACGGGGCTGAGCGGCTACCAGAACGAATCCTCGGCGGCGAGTCCGAACCGCTCGGAGGGTCCCGTCACGATCGGCTGGCAGTTGCCGTACCCGGTGCCGCCGCCCACCGGGTCGTCCACGACGACGAAGGTGTCCCGGATCTGGTGCAACTCACGCGCCCGTTCGGGCGCCGAGCAGTCCGCGATCCGCTCCGATTCGAGGTGCAGCGGCCCGCGGAATTCGCCGTGGTAATGGCCGCGGTAGCCGAAGTAGAGCCCGGCACCGAGGTGGAAGCCGGTTGGTGTCGGCACGTCCACCCGCAGCGGGCGGTCCGAGCCGTCGGCCATGCGCAGGTGGATCTCGCCGCCGAGGAGCCTTCGGTTGGCCGGGTCGAAGGACAGGCCGGACAGGTCGATGTCGAGGATCGGCTCGGCCGTCCCGTCCTCGTGCTCGATGGCCCCGGTCACCACCTTGTGCAGGTTGGAACCGAATCCGTCGACCTGCACGGTGTGCAGGAAGATCCCGTACCGGGATCCGTCCGTGCGCTCGCAGAGGATCGGACTCCAGATCATCGAGAATGACAGGCCGTCGAGCGGATCGACGCGTTCGACGTCGTCGAGCGGCCGTCCCACCTCGTACCGCACGCCCCAGGAGTGGTCACGGGTCGAGACCCACGTCCCGTCGTCGATCGCAGTGCGCTGCCCGTCGATCTCGACCCAACCCGACGCCGTTCCGATCTGGTGGTAGCGGACGAGTTCGGCCGAGACACGGGTCCCGACGACGTTCCGCTGGTGCGTCCGCTCCTCGAGCGCGCACGGGAGCGCAGCGGTGAACGTCCAGTCGAACGAGATCGGCTGCTCGCCGTTCGGTGCGAGACGGAACCGCACGGAACGGAGCGGCTCGAGCACCTCGTAGTGGATCGGACCGATGGTGGTGTCCTCGAACGCCGGCGAGAGGCGTCGGCTCGCGCGCACCGTGACCTGCTCCACGCCGCGGGAGATCCCGGCGTACGCGTCCATGACGTCGCGGTTCGGGTACTTGCCCAACCCGAACCCGAGTTGCAGTGACCCGTCGCGCGCCACGGCCATGGCGCAGACCTTCTCGGTCCAGGCGAGGTCGGACGATCCGACCACGCCGAAGGTGTCGGTGATCTGGTGGCAGAACTGTTCGTCGGCGGCGACGAGCGGTCCGATCGGGTTCACGGGCGCTCCTCCTGGCGGCGGGGACCCGCATCCTGCCCCAGGCGAGCCCCGGTCCGGTGCGCCCGCCGGGACGCCACCGTGGCAGGCTTGAACCATGGACGACCCCACCCTCGAGGACTCCCCGCAGGATGCGGCGTTCCGGGCCGAGGTCCGGGCGTTCCTGGACGCCCACGCGACTCTCCGGCACGGCACCGACCGGACGACGCTGCTGTCCACCGACACCTCGCTCGAGGCCGAGTTGCACCACATCGTGGCCTGCCGGGACTGGCAGAGGACCCTCTTCGACCACGGCTGGGCCGGCATCACCTGGCCGACCGAGTACGGCGGGCGCGGCGGCACCCAGCAGCAGGCGAAGATCTTCGCCCAGGAGGAACTGCGCTACGAGGTGACGAACAACGCCCTCAGCATCGGCCTGCAGATGGTCGGCCCGACGCTGCTCGACCACGCCGCCGACGACCAGAAGCAGCGGTTCCTCCCCCCGATGCTGCGGGGGGAGGACCTGTGGTGCCAACTGTTCTCCGAACCCGGGGCCGGTTCGGACCTGGCCGGGCTCGCGACCCGCGCCGAGCTCGACGGCGACGAGTATGTGGTGAACGGGCAGAAGGTCTGGACCTCCTCGGCGCACGTCGCCGACTGGGGGATGATGCTGGCGCGCACCGACTGGGACGTACCCAAGCACCGGGGTATCTCGTACTTCCTCGTCGACATGCGCAGCCCGGGCATCGAGGTGCGCCCCCTCCGGCAGATCACCGGGTTCGCCCACTTCAACGAGGTGTTCCTCAGCGACGTGCGGGTGCCGGCCGCGAACCTCGTCGGCGGTCCGGGCAACGGGTGGCGGGTCGCCATGACGACTCTCGCGAACGAGCGCAACATGATCGGCAGTGGTTCCGGCATCTCCTTCGATTCGATCCTCGAGCTCGCCCGACGGCTCGGCGGCGCCGAAGATCCGGTGCTGCGTCAGGAGCTCGCACGTTCCTACACCCGCTTCCACCTCGTCGCGTGGTTGGCCGGTCGGGCCCGGGTCCGGGCCCAGCGCGGCGACCACCTCGGACCCGAGGCGAGCGTGCTCAAGCTCCTCGCGAGCCAGAAGGTCGAACTCGACGGCGACCTCGTCATGGCGCTGCAGGGGGCGGGCGGCATGCTCCGGCTCGAGGATGCACCCTTCGACGGGATGTGGCAGTCGTACTTCCTCAACCAGTGGTCGGTGCGCATCGGCGGCGGGACCGAGCAGATCCAACGCAACGTGCTCGGTGAGCGCGTGCTCGGCCTCCCGGCGGAGACCCGCGAGGACAAGACCCTCCCGTTCCGCGACGTCCCCCGGAACTAGGCGTCGCCGCCCGCGGCGTCGTGCAGCGCTGCGCACGCCTCGTCCAGATCGACCGTCCGCCGGAACGGCGGCATCGCATCGAGGAGGCGGCGTCGGTAGTTCCGGGTGGCCAGACGGGGGTCGAGCACCGCGACCACCCCGCGGTCGGCGCGCCGACGCAGCAGTCGGCCCGCGCCCTGCGCGAGGGTCAGGGCCGCGGCCGGGATGTCGACGGTGCCGAACGCGTCGAGGCCCTCGGCCTCCGCCCGCTCGCGTCGGGCCGCATGGAGCGGTTCGTTCGGCACCGGGAACGGGATCCGGTCGATGACGACCAGGACGCAGGCCGCGCCCGGCGCATCGATCCCGGCCCAGAAGGTGCGGGTGCCCACGAGCACCGAGCGCTCGTCGGCGAGGAACCGCCGGGTCAGCTCGGCCGCTGCCGCCTCGCCCTGCACGAGGATCGCACCCTCGAACCCGTCACCGAGGTCGGCGGCGCGCAGCAGCCCGGCGTAGTGGCCCACGTTGGCCCGTGAGGTGCACAGGATCAGCGCCCGACCCCCCGCGGCGCGCACGAGCGCGACGACGTGTTCGCCCGAGGCCTCGAGCCAGGCCACACGGTCCCGGGTCGGGTCCGGCAACGTCGGATCCACGAAGAGCGTTCCCTGTTCCCGCCAGTCGAACGTGGGCGGCACGGTGAGTGCCACGTACCCGCGCCCGGTCTCCCGGTGGGGCGGCTCGTCCGGGTCGCGTTCTGGCCCCGGCGGCTCGCCCCAGTGGCCGGGTTCCGCGTCGGGGTCGAGGCCGAGCGCGGTGGCGAGCGCGCCGAACGGCGGCGTACCACCGAGGGTCGCCGAGACGAGGACCGTGGGCCGCGAGGAGAGGAGGTGTTCGGCCAGCGGCGACCCGACCTCGAGCGGCGCGAGTCGGATGCGGGCGCGCTCCCCGCGCCCCTCGACCCAGAGCACCTCGTCGGGACGGCCCTCCGCGATGCGTCGGACAGTCTCGATGCGGGTCGCAGCGAGACGTCCGGTGCGCTTCGTCTCGGCGTCATCCGAGGTGGTCAGGCCCGCCCGTGCCGCTGCGAGGTGCTCGGCGACGGCGGTGCAGGCGCCCTGCACGGATCGGAGCGGTTCGCCGAGCAGGCGGTGGCCGTCGAGGCCGTCGAGGAGACCCCGGAGGTGGTCGGCCGACCGGTCGAGGGCGTCGACCGACGTGGCCGGAGCGCCGTGCCGGCGGAGCATCGTGGCCAGCCGGCCGAGTGCGACCGGGGCGAGGTCCACCCCGAACGAGCGCGTCGCGGCCTCCGGGAACGCGTGGGCCTCGTCCACGACCAGCACGTCGTGGTCGGGCAGTACGTTGCCCTCGGCGCCCAGGTCGAGGCACGCGAGTGCATGGTTCACGATGACGATGTCCGCCTCTGCGGCGAGGCCGCGGGCCCGTTCGGCGAAGCAGCGCGGCCCCTCCTCGCACTCGCGGGCCCCCGGGCACTCCTGACCCGAGCACGAGCAGGCCGCCCACGACGAGTCGGAGACGTCGGCCGGCAGTTCGGCCCGATCGCCGGTCGTCGACGACGCGGCGAACGCGCGGATGGCGTCGACGTCGTCGTCGAAGGAGGCGGTCGGGCGGACGTCGAAGAGGGCGTCGGGATCCGTCGCCGTCCCGAGTTTCGCGAGGCAGACGTAGTTCGCCCGCCCCTTGAGGGTCACCGCACTGCATGGCACGCCGGAGGCGCGTCGCAGTTGCGGGACGTCCTTGCCGATGAGTTGGTCCTGCAGCGCGATGGTCGCCGTCGCCACCACCACCCGCAGACCCGATGCGACCGCGGGGGAGAGGTACGCGAGGCTCTTGCCCGAACCGGTCGGAGCCTCGGCGACGAGGTGGTGACCGCGCCGGATCGCGTCCGCCACCGCGTCGGCAAGCATCCGTTGGCCGGGTCGGTCCTCGCCGCCGAGTCCGTGGACGGCCGCGTCGAGCACGGCGGCGGGATCCGCCCTCCAGTGCTCGTACTCGGACCTCGAGTCGTCGACCACGACCGCCGAGGCTAGGCCGTGCGACCCGTGCGATCCGAGGCTACGGGATCGTGAACCCGTCGGACGCGGAGGCCGCACCGTTCCCGATCAGGTTGACGGCTCGGACCCGGTATTCGCAGGTGTCGTCGGACGTCGACGAGCACGCCGAGACCGTTGCGCCGGTGCCGGTGGTGGCCAAGGAGGTCCACGACCCCCACGTCGTCCCGCCGTCGGTGCTGACCTGGTACTCGATGTCGGTGATCGCCGGGTACGACGCCCCGAGGGTCCACGCCAGCACGGCGTCCCCGCTGCTGTAGGCGGCGGAGAAACCGGTCAGCTGTGCGGGCACGTCGGCTGCGACCGCCGAATCGGAGGCGCTGACCCCCGTCCCGATGGCGTTGACGGCCCGAACCTCGACGAGGCACGTGGCACCGGCCCCGCAGGTGATCGTGCGCGAGGTCGCCGTGGACCCGGTGTTCGACCAGGCCGTGAACGACGAACCGGCATCCGTCGAGTACCGCGTCTGGTACTGGGTCAACGCCGGCGTCCCGAGGTCCGCCGGCGCATCCCAGGTCACGTCCACGGTCCCCGAGGTGGTCCCGGTGTCGGCGACGACGTTTTCCGGCGTCCCCGGCACCTCCGCCGCCACGGCGGAATCGGTCGCCGCATCGCTGGTCCCGATGGCGTTCACCGAGCGCACCTCGACGTCGCAGGTGGCACCGGCCCCGCAGGTGATCGTGCGCGAGGTCGCCGTGGACCCGGTGTTCGACCAGGCCGTGAACGTCGAACCGGCGTCCGTCGAGTACCGCGTCTGGTACTGGGTCAACGCCGGCGTCCCGAGGTCCGCCGGTGCGGTCCAGGTCGCATCGACGGTGCCCGAGGTCGTCCCCGTGAGCACGCTGAGACCGGTGGGATCACCGGGCAGGGCCGCACCTGTCGCCGCAGTCACGGGGGACAGGGGGCTCTCATTGCCCTCGCCGTCCACGAACTGGGCCCGGACCTGACAGGAGGTGCCGCCCGGGCAGGCGACGGTGGCCGTCGCCGGATAGTTCACGATGGACGAGAGGGTGACGTTCTCCGCCTCGTCGGCGGCCCAGTTCGCCGCCGTGCCGCAGGACGCGGTGCAGACGAGGAACTGGAAGTACTTGTCGGCGGGGAGTCCGAGCCCGGACTCGGCCACGCCGTAGAAGGTCACCGCGATCTCGTCGACGTCGGACCCGGTCGCGGCGCTGACCACCGACGGCCCGAACGGCGAGATCGCCCGGTAGGACCACGCACCGACACCGCCGAGGGAGTTCGTGGCCCGGACCCGGTAGGTACAGGTCCGGTACTCCGCACCGCAGGGCACCACGGTGGAGAGACCGGCGACCGGCACGGGCGACGTCCAGGTACCACTCGACGCCGTGCAGACGTTGAGGCACCCGGCGACCTCGTAGTCGTCGTCCACGAGGCCGGCCCGGGGCAGGGCCCAGGTCACCGTCGCCTCCGTCCCCCCCGACGTGGGGTTGCCCATCGTCGGGTCGGTGCCGGTCACCGACACCGCGAGGTCGGTGACCGCCGTCGGCCGGACCGCGAGCGCCGAACTGTTCGAGTTCGGACCGAAGCCGACCGCATTCTTCGCGCGCACCCGGTAGAGGCAGGACGTGCCGCCGGTGCAGTTCGCGTCGTCGCTCAGGGAGCGCACCGCCAGGTCGGTCGCGACGTTCGTCCACGCCCCGCCGTCGACCCGGATCTGCACGTCGTAGGTGACCGGCAATCCGCCCGTGCTGGCCGGGGCGAGCCAGGTGATGTCGTTCGCCGTGAAGTCGTGCAACGTGAGCGGCACCGCGCGCGCGCTCCTTGCGGCGGACGGAGCCGACCATGCCATCTGCACCTCGTTGGAGGCTGCGCTGGTCCCGGCGCTGTTCCTCGCGTACACGCGGTACCGGCACACGTCCGGGTAGGTCGCGGTGCAGATCCGGTTGGAGCGGGTGGCGGTGGACCCGGTCGTCTGCGGGCTTGACCAGGTTCCCGTGACTCCGCCAGTCACGACGGCCGTCGAGACGGCGTAGCTCGCGATCCCGCCACCGGTGTCGACGGGAGCGGTCCAGGTGAGCTTCACCTCGCCGACGGCGCGGCCCAGCACCACGGTCAGGGAGGTGGGGGCACCGGGCGTGGTGAGCGTCGCATCCGAGGACGAGGCCATGAACGCGAGGGCACCCGCCGCCATGACGACGGCGGCACCGAACCGGTACATCCTGCGCCCCACGTTCGTCCCCCCAGCCCGTCCGCCCCTGCGTGCCCGATCGGGGTCATTCTCTACCACTCTCCGTGGTACGGCAACCGTGGGGACGGATATCCGGCGGTTCCGACCCCCGTCTCCTGTTCATGGCTGCCCTGATGTGGCAGAGTTACCACTGGCTGCGGGCACCCGCCCACGCATCGTGTTCATCGTGGTCTCGATCGAACCCTCCATCCCCGACGGGACGCCCGGTGCGGACCCGACGCCCGTGCGCCTCGGCGCGCGCATGGTGGCGGGCGAATCGATGCTCGCCGACCCGATGCAGTTCGTCCGTGCCATGGTCGCGAGTCCCGACGGGTTCTCGGTCTGGGACGCCGTTCGGTCCTCATCCGGCGCGATCATCGACTTCGAGGCCCGGTTCCTCAACGAGGCCGCGTGCACCATGCTCGGCCGCACGCCCGATGCGATCGTGGGGATGCGGTGTCGTGATGCCTTCCCGGAGTCGGCCGAGCACCTCGTCGCCCGGTGGGCCGACGCCGTCGAACGGGCGGGACAGTTCCATGAGGAGATCCAGGTCTCCGAACGTGGCGACCGGCGCTGGGTCCACCAACAGGTCCTGTCCATCGGTGACGGCGTGGTCGTGATCTCCCAGGACGTCACCGAACGCCGGATCGCGCAGGCCGCGCTCGAACGGATGGCCCTCCACGACCCGCTCACCGGCCTCCCGAACCGAGCGCTGGCGACCGAGCGCATCACGTGGGCGCTCGCGCAGGCCCGGCGCGACGGCGGGGTCACCGCCGTGATGTTCGTGGATCTGGATCACTTCAAGCGGGTCAACGACTCCCTCGGGCACGCGACCGGGGATCTGCTCCTCGGCGAGGTCGCCGCGCGTCTGCGCGCGTCGGTGCCGGCCGACGCGGTCGTCGCACGCCTCGGTGGTGACGAGTTCTTGGTCTGTGCCCACCTGGCGACCGCGGAGGCGGCGGTCGCCGTGGCCGAGCGCATGCGCACCGCACTGGACCCGCCGGTCGTGCGGCAGGGGCGAGAGATCGTGATCAGCTGCTCGATCGGTGTCGCCTGCTCGGGGCGCACCAACGACGCCGAGGGCCTCATCCGGGACGCGGATCGGGCGGCGTACGAGGCCAAGCGGCAGGGGCGCAACCGGGTGCACCTGTTCGACCGTGCGATGCGGGACCGCATCCAGGACGAGCTCACGATCGAGAGCGAGTTCCGTCAGGCCATCGCCCGGGACGAGCTCGCCCTGTTCCACCAGCCGATCCTCGACACCCGCACGGGACGTGTCTCGCAGGTGGAGGCGCTCGTCCGGTGGGACCACCCGACGCGCGGGCTGCTGACGCCGGCGAGCTTCATCGACGTCGCCGAGGAGTCCGGCCTCGTCATCCCGCTCGGCTCCTGGGTCCTCGAGCATGCGGCCTCCCAGCTCGCCCACTGGGATGCGAACGACGTCGGGATCGACCGCATCTGGATCAACATGAGCGCGTCCGAGCTGCGCACCGCCGGGTACGCGCAGCGGGCCAGCGAGATCCTCGCCGAGCACGGCCTCACCACCGACCGCATCGGCATCGAGCTGACCGAACGGGTGCTCCTCGACGAGGCGCTCGAGGCGGGTGGCGAGTTCTCGGCCCTCGCCGAACGGGGGTTCCACATCGCGATCGACGACTTCGGCGTGGGGTACTCGTCGCTGCGGTACCTCCACGTGCACCCGGTGCACACGCTGAAGCTCGACGACGCCTTCGTGAGCACGATCGATCGCGGCCCCCGCGAGACCGCGGTCCCGAACGCGGTCATCCGCCTCGGCCACGGGCTGGGGTACCAGGTGACCGCCGAGTGCATCGAGACCACCGGCCAGGCTCGCCGGCTCGTCGAGCTCGGCTGCGACCACCTGAGCGGGTACCTGTTCGCCGAGCCGGTACGGGCCGAGGCCATCATGGGTGCCATGCAACGGGCCGAGGCCGTCTTCGCCCGCATCTGACCGGCGCCGACGGCCTCGGTTGGGTCAAGATCGGTCCGTGGACGTCCACCTGCTCGACGGCACCTACGAACTGTTCCGCCACCACTTCGCGCTCCCCGATCGCCGGGACGCGTCCGGGGTCGAGGTCGCGGCGGCGCGGGGCGTGCTCCAGACGGTGGTCTCGATGCTCGAGGAGGGGGCGACGCACCTCGCGGTGGCGACCGACCACACCGTCGAGTCGTTCCGCAACGATCTGTACGACGGGTACAAGACGGGGGAGGGACTCGACCCCGACCTGTTCGGGCAGTTCCCGATCATCGAGGACGCGCTCACCGCCATGGGCGTGACCGTGCTCCCGATGGACGAGTACGAGGCGGACGACGGGCTCGCCAGCGGGGCCCGGGTCGCGCGTGCCGACCGTCGGGTCGACCGCGTGTTCCTGTGCACCCCGGACAAGGACCTCGCCCAGTGCGTGGAGGGCGGGCGCGTGGTGCAGCTCGACCGACGCAAGGGTGAGCTCCGGGATGCGGAGGGGGTGCGGGCGAAGTTCGGCGTCGCGCCGGCGAGCATCCCGGACTGGCTCGGGCTCACCGGCGACACGGCGGACGGGTTCCCCGGGCTCCCCGGCTGGGGGGCGAAGTCCTCGGCGACGGTCCTCGCACACTACGAGCACCTGGACCGCATTCCGTTCGATCCCGAGCAGTGGTCGGTCGCGGTGCGCGGTGCGGCGCGCCTGGCGGCCACCCTCGAGGAACGGATCGATGATGCCCACCTGTTCCGCGACCTCGCGACCTTGCGGGACGACGCCGAGGTCGGAACGGTCGACGACTGGCGGTGGACGGGACCGACGGACGTCTTCACCGCCTGGGCCGCGAGACTCGAACTGGACCGCCTGCAGGCGAGGCTGGACTCCATCGCCTCGGCACGGGCCTGACCCGACCACGATGGGGGACCCATGACGTCCGGACGGAACGCACTCATCACCGGTGGCGGCCGGGGGATCGGACGAGCGATCGCCCTCGGTCTCGCGGCGGACGGCCACGACGTCGCGATCACGTGGCGTCGCGACGAGGAGGCGGCGGCTGCGGCCGTGGATGAGATCCGTGCGCTGGGCCGGGCGGCGGTGGCGATCCGGGCCGATGTCAGCGAACCGGCCGAGTGCGAGCGCGCCGCCGCCGAGGCGACCGCCGCGCTCGGAGTGATCGGCATCCTCGTGGCGAACGCCGGGGTGGCGAGCCGCGGGCTCCCGGTCACCGAGACGGACGTCGAGGAGGTGGACCGGTTGCTCCGGACCCATGCGGTCGGCGCCATGGTGCTGGCCAAGCACGTCGTTCCCGCGATGCGAGGCCTCACCCGCGGCGACGTCGTCCTCATCTCGAGCGTCGCCACGACCCACATGCCCGCGCTCGGCGCGCCGTACAACATGGCCAAGGCCGCCCAGGAGGCGCTGGCGTGGTCACTGGCCAAGGAGGAACGGCGGCACGGCATCCACGTGAACGTCGTGGCCCCCGGACTCGTGGTCACCGAGATGGGCCGACGCCTGGTGCGCGGCGCCATGGGCGTCGGGGACATCGCGACGCTCGACGACGGTGCACCGTTCGGCCACGTGTGCACGCCCGCAGAGGTCGCCGACGTCGTGCGGTTCCTCGTGTCCGACGCCGGCTCCTACGTGAACGCGCAGCGCATCGTGGTCGACGGCGGGTCGTTCTGATCGCCCTCAGACGGTGAGCCGGAGGAATTCCGGAGCCTCCGGGGTGTCGCGCCGGTTCGGGAAGTTGCGGTGGTCCTGCAGGCCGGTCGGCCCGAGGGCACCCGCGAACGAGTCGAACGGCACCGACGCCACCCGACCGTCGTTGGCCCGTCCGTAGGCCCCGAGCAGGCCCTCGGGCAGGACCGTCCCGAGCGGCGCGACGAGTAGGGCGGGCGCCGCGCTCCGGAGGAGTTCGAGCGTCCGGGCGGCCTCGGGGGCCAGCAGCACCGTCCCGGCACCGGCCGCGGCGACGGGCACGAGGACGGCAGCGGGCTCGAGCGCCGTGGCCTCGATGACGTCCACGACGCGGGCCCCGATCTCGGAACGGCGCAACGCCATGCTGAGCCCGGCATCGTCACCGGTGCGGACGGCGAGGACCTCGAGATCCGGGCGGGTGCGAGCGAGGGTCTCCACGGTGTCGTCCCAGCCGAGCGAGACGACCGGGCCGGAGACCGTTCCGACCGCGGCCGAGATCCGGGACGGGGTCGCGTCGAGTTCGAGCCGGTCCCAGGCGTCCCAGGCCGCCTCGACGGGGTCGATGGCGGTCGCGACCCGCGCGCAGACCCACCACAGACGAGCCCGGCTCGGGTGGTGCACCAGCAGGCGACGGCAGGCCATCACGAGTCCCGCCGGATCGTCCCCGAACCCGGCGAGACACTGGATCGATTCGGCGAGCAGCGACCACTCGTCGAGTCCGCTCGACCACCGGACGGCGGCACGGAGTCGCTCGAAGGGCTGCACGACGGCGCCGACGACGGGCTCAGCCCGGCGTCGGTTCCTTGGGGAGTCCGAGCACCCGTTCGCCGACGATGTTGCGCATGACCTCGTCGGAACCACCCGCGATGCGCATGCCGGGCGTGCCGAGGACGAACTCGCTCCACGCGTAGGTACCCCACTCGCCGCCGTCGGCGGTGAGACGCGGTCCGAGCATCTCCCCGAGCAACTGCGAGGTCCGGGTGAGGTTGTCCGTGAGCGCGAGCTTACCGATCGACATCTCCGGACCCGGGAGCTGACCGGCGCGGATCTTCGCCGAGGCGCGCAGGTTCGTGTACCGGGCGACCGCGCCCCGGATGAAGATGTCGGCGAGTCCCTGACGGACGATCGGATCGCCGTCGACCTCGAGGAACCGGGCGAGCCCGAGGAGGCGCGCCATGCTCATCGTGCCGGCGCCACCGCCACCACCGCCGATGGAGGCTCGCTCGTTCATGAGCGTCGTGAGCGCGACCGTCCACCCGCCGTCCACATCCCCGAGGCGGTGGGAGTCCGGGATCCGCACCTCGTCGAAGAAGACCTCGTTGAAGGCGGCCCCGCCGGTCATCTGGCGGAGCGGGCGCACCTCCACGCCCGGAGCGTGCATGTCGACGACGAACATCGTCATGCCACGGTGCTTCGGCTTGTCGGGGTCGGTCCGCGTGATGACCTCGCCGATGTCGGAGTAGTGCGCGCCCGAGGTCCATACCTTCTGGCCGGTGACGACCCACTCGTCGCCGTCGCGCACGGCACGGGTCTGGATGCCGGCGAGGTCGGAACCGGCGATCGGCTCCGAGAACAGCTGGCACCCGACGATGTCGCCGCGCCACATCCGCCGCAGGTAGGCGTCCTTCACCTCGGGGGTCGCGTGGGCGAGGATCGTCGGCGCGACCATCCCGAGCCCGATCCCGAACTGGCTCTGGTTCGGCAACGAGTACTTCGACGCCACCTCGCGGTAGGCCCGGTCGAACTCCCGCCCGAGTCCGGCGCCGCCGTACTCCTCGGGTCCGGTGATCCACCCGAACCCGGCGTCGAACTCGGTGGCCTTCCACTCCTTGGCCGCCGCGAGTTCGCGCGCCTCCTGCTCGGGGGACTTCTCCTCGAGCACGCCGACCCGCTCGCTGCCCTCGCCCCACACGAAGGTCTCCTCACCGCGGCGATCGAGATGCGCGCCGAGGAACTCGCGGGCCTCGGCCTGGAAGGTCTCGATCGAGCGGGTCATGGGGTCCTCCTCGGGTGGTCGTCGGATGGTACCGGGGGCGTCGGCGGAACCGGGCCGAGCAGCGCGCCCAGCGCCTCGATGGAGCGGGCCGGCGGCAGCGTGTCGAGGTCTCCGTCGATCCGCACCGCGCCGGCCGCGATGGCCTGCTGCGCGTTGCCGAGACCGTCCGCGATCCGTTCGGCGCTCGCCCGGTCGATGTGGATGACCACGTCACCGTCGGCACCGGCCCGGACCTCGAGCCGCCCGCGCCCGATCTCCAGGGTCCAGGGCTCCGTGTCGCCGACGAGGACCGAGAGCCGCACCGCGACGTCGTGGGGAATCAGGCCCGCCGGAATCGCGGCGGCACGGGATCGGAGGGTCTCGAGGTCGGGCAGCGCCACGGCCGGACGTTACCCAGCCGGGCGGGTGCGCCTCGGGGCGAGCATCCGTGGGGCTGAGGCCGCGGCCCGTAGTCTGCGGGTCGTGCCCACCCCGCCCTCACCCGGAGTCCACCTCCCCGTCCCCGAGAGCCTCCTCGAGGTGGGCCGGGCGGCCGAGGCCCGCGTGGCGGACCTGCTCGACACCGAGATCGATCGGTGGACGGCGGTGGACGACGACCTCCGGGAACCGCTCGAGGCCCTCCTCGAACTCGTCCGGGCCGGCGGGAAGCGCCTCCGCCCGGCGTTCTGCCACTGGGCCTACATCGGTGCCGGCGGCGAGGGTTCCGACGGGCTCGTGGTCGACGCGGGGGCCGCACTCGAACTGCTCCACACCTTCGCCCTCATCCACGACGACATCATGGACGGGTCCGACCGTCGACGCGGCCTGCCGGCGATCCACCGCCGGTTCATGGCCCGCCACGGCGAGGCGGGATGGAACGGCGAGGATCGGCGGTTCGGCGAGGGCGCCGCGATCCTCATCGGGGACTTCGCGTTCGTCTACGCCGACGTCCTCATGACCGCCGCGCCCGAGGTCGCCCGGCGCCTCTTCGACGAGCTGCGGGTCGAGCTGTGCGTGGGGCAGTACCTCGATCTCCTCGGCACCGCATCCGGCGGACGCGACGCCGAACGGGCCCGTCGCATCGAGTGGTACAAGTCGGGCAAGTACACCGTCGAGCGCCCGCTCCACCTCGGCGCAGCGCTCGCCGGGCGGTTCGACGACCTGGCCGAGGACCTCTCCGCCTTCGGACTGCCGCTCGGCGAGGCGTTCCAGATGCGGGACGACCTCCTCGGTGTGTTCGGCGACGCTGCGGTCACCGGCAAGCCGGTGGGGGACGACCTGCGCGAGGGCAAGCTCACCCCGCTCGTCGCGTACGCATCCCGCAACGCCGATGCCGTCGCCACGGCGCTGCTGGATCGCATCGGCTCACCTGACCTCTCCGACGCGGAGGTGGCCGCGCTCTGCGACCTCCTCCTGTCGAGCGGCGCGGTCGACGAGGTGGAGCGCTCGATCCAACGACTCGTCGACGAATCGATGACGGCGCTCCACCGGGCCGACATCTCCGACGAGGCGCGTCACGCACTCGCCGAGCTGGGCAACTTCGTGGCCTGGCGGGATCGCTGAGTCATGCGGGTCGTCGTGATCGGCGCGGGCCTCGGGGGCCTGTCCGCCGCGTGCCACCTGGTCGGAGCGGGTCACGACGTCACCGTCGTCGAACGCGGCCCGGTACCCGGCGGGAGGGCGGGCGTGATCGAAGCGGCCGGCTACCGCATGGACACCGGGCCCTGCGTCATGACCATGCCCGGCCTGCTGCGCGACGTGTTCGCCGCCGCCGGTGCCGACATGGACGACCACGTGACGCTGCGGCCGGTCGACCCGATGTACCGCGCCGTCTACCCGGACGGCTCGTCCCTGCGGGTGCGGCACGGTCGTGATGCGATGACTGAGGAGATCCGAACGGTCTGTGGGCCCGAGGAGGCGGCGGCCTTCGGACCCTTCTGCGACTGGCTGGCCGAGCTGTACCGCCTCGAGCTGCCGGACTTCATCGACCGGAACTTCGACTCGCCGCTGGACTACGCGACCCGCATCGGCGCCCTCCTGCGCATCGTGCGCATGGGCGGGCTGCGCAGCGTGCACCGCAAGGTGGCGTCATTCTTCACCGACGAACGACTCCACAAGCTCTTCTCGTTCCAGGCCATGTACGCGGGTCTCTCGCCGTTCGACGCGCTGGCGATCTACTGCGTCATCACCTACATGGACAGCGTCGAGGGCGTGTTCTTCCCGGATGGCGGCATGCACAGCATGGCCACCGGTCTCGCCGCCGCGGCAACGGCCGCGGGCGCCGAGTTCCGCTACGGAACCCCGGCGGCCCGGATCGAGGTGGCTCGCAGCGGCGGCGCCCGAGGGGTGCACCTCGAGGACGGCACCTTCATCGAGGCGGACGCGGTGGTCGCGAATCCGGACCTCCCCATCGCGTACCGCGACCTCCTCGACGTGCCGACGCCCCGGGTCGCGGCCCGCGGCCGGTACTCACCGTCCTGCATGCTCTGGGTCGCCGGGGTACGCGGGTCCATGCCCGCAGGTGCGACCCACCACAACATCCACTTCGGATCGGAGTGGGAGGGTGCCTTCACGGACCTGCTCGACCGCGGGACCACGATGCGCGACCCGTCGATCCTCGTCTCGTCCCCGTCGGTCTCGGATCCGACGATGGCGCCGCCCGGCGGCACCTCGCTCTACGTCCTCGAACCGGCACCGAATCTCGACGGGACCGTCGACTGGCGGGGCGAGCGCGAGCGGCGTCGTGACGACCTGATCGCCCGCGTCGGCACGCTCGGGTACCCGATCGACGCCGAGGTGGAGGAATACCTGGACCCGATCGACTGGGCCGAGCGGGGGATGGAACGGGGCACACCGTTCGCGCTGGCCCACACGTTCTTCCAGACCGGAGCGTTCCGAGCCGCGAACCGGGACCGCCGCATCCCGGGAGTCTTCTTCACCGGTTCCAGCACGACCCCCGGCGTCGGCGTGCCCATGGTCCTCATCTCGGGGCGGCTCGCCGCCGAACGCGTCCGCGCGTACGCCACGGATCGGCGGCGTCGGTGACGACGCTCGCGGCCTCCTACGAACGCTGCCGCGAGCTCAACCGCGCCTACGGCACCACCTACTACGCGTCGACCTTCCTGCTCCCGGCGGCCAAGCGGCCGCACGTCCACGCGCTCTACGGGTTCTGCCGGTACGCCGACGACATCGTCGACGACCTGGGTCCGGCACCCACCGAGGAACGGGCCGCAGCCCTCGCAGACTTCGGGGCCCGCTTCGCCCGCGACCTCGAGGCGGGTGACTCCGACGACCTCGTCCTCAAGGCCGTCGTCGACACGGTGCGGCGCTTCGGCATCGGGTACGACTGCTTCCGCCGGTTCCTGCGCTCGATGACGATGGACCTCACGGTCGGCACCTACGAGACGTTCGACGACCTCATGGAGTACATGGACGGTTCGGCGGCGGTGATCGGCGAGATGATGCTTCCGATCCTGGAGCCGACGGACATGAAGCGAGCCTTCCAGCCGGCCCGGGATCTCGGGGACGCATTCCAGCTCACGAACTTCCTGCGCGACGTCAATGAGGACCTCGATCGCGGGCGCGTGTACATCCCGCAGGCCGACCTGCGGGAGTTCGGGGTGGACATC